>NZ_CP094830.1 GCF_022865125.1 Acuticoccus sp. I52.16.1
ACGGGAGCCGCTTGGCGGCCACCTTCGCCAAGGAGGGCGCCCGCGTGTGCCTGACCGACCGGGACGGCGCGGACCTCGCCCGCGTCGCTGGCGCGCTGACCCTCCCGGACGGCAGCTTCACCCACGCCGCCGACCTCACCGACGACGCGTCCCTCGCCGCCCTCGTCGCCGCGGTGGGCGAGCGCTTCGGCGCGCCGGACGTCGTGATCAACAACGCCGGCATCTACCCCTCCGGCTTCCTGCTCGACATCACGGTCGCAGAGTGGGACCGCATCTTCGACGTCAACCTGCGTGCGCCGTTCATCCTGTCGACCGCCTTCGCCAAGCAGATGATCGCCGAGGGCGTGCGCGGCTCGATCGTCAACATCGGCTCCGGCGCGTCGCGCAAGATGCGCCGCACGGTGGTGCCCTACTGCACCTCCAAGACCGCGCTCGACCGGCTCACCAAGGGCCTGGCGCTGGAGCTCGCCGAGTTCGGCATCCGCGTCAACGCGCTGGAGCCGGGCTTCGGCGCGGGCTCCACCGTCAGCGCGCTGAGCGAGGCGCACGTCGCGCGCACCACCGCCGCGATCCCGCTCGGCCGGCAGTCCAACGGCGACGACATCGGCGCCGCCGCGCTCTACCTCGCCTCCGGCGCGGCCGAGTACGTCACCGGCGCGACGCTCACCGTCGACGGCGGCAACTCGATCGGCTCGCTCGAGGTCCACCAGGACAAGAAGAACCCGCTCTAGGAGGACCCCATGGCACACGACGAATACACCTGGCCGGCCGGCGTCCAGAGCGCCGCCTGCTTCACCCTCGACCTCGACGCCCACTCGCCGCACCTGTGGATCCACCGGGGCGGGATGCCGCAGCTCCTGTCGCACCTCGAGCAGCGCCGCTTCGGCCCGCGCGTCGGCGTCGGCCGCATCCTCGACCTGCTCGACCGGTTCGCGATCAAGGGCACGTTCTTCGTCCCCGGCTTCGTCGCCGAGGAGTTCCCGGAGATCCTGCCCACCCTCGTCGAGCGGGGCCACGAGATCGGCCTGCACGGCTACTTCCACGAGCTCGCCAACGACCTCTCCGACGAAGGTTTCACCCACGCGCTCGACCACTCCATCGCCCTCTTCGAGGCGCAGACCGGGATCCGCCCCAAAGGCTTCCGCTCCCCCGCCTGGGAGATGACGCCGCACATGCTGGCGGAGGTGAAGCGCCTCGGCATGTGGGACTCGTCCCTGATGGGCTACGACCACCCCTACACCGTCGACGGCGTGACCGAGATCCCGCCGCAGTGGACGCTCGACGACGCGGTCTATTTCAAATTCCTCGGCGGCGGGGTGGACCTCGCGCCGCCGTCCGCGCCGGGCCCGATCCTCGACGGCTGGCTCGACGAGTGGGAGGGCCTGCATCGCTTCGGCAGCCTCTTCATGCTCACCGTGCACGATTGGATCTCCGGCCGCGCCCAGCGCATCGTCATGCTTGAGAAGCTGCTGACGCGCATCACCGCCGAGAAGAGCGTGTGGTGGGCCACCGTGTCCGAGATCGCCGCCCACCACGAGGCGACGCAGAAGGACCGCTACGTGATCGACCCGTCGGTGCCCCAGGGTGTCGAAGGGCATCCGGCCTGGCGGGGCTGACGCGGCATGCAGACCTGGACCATCGAACGGCACGAAGTCTCGTCCGAGCACGGCCTCGTGGCGGCGCAGAACATGGAGGCGGCGGCGGCCGGGGCGAAGGTGCTCGCCGCCGGCGGCAACGCCATGGACGCCGCGATCGTCACCGCGCTGGTGCTCGGCACGGTCGAACCGTGGCTGAGCGGCATCGGCGGCGGCGGCTTCCTGCTCCACGCCGACGGTGCCACCGGCGCGGTCGACACGCTCGACTTCAACGTCCGCGCCTTCGCCGCCCTCGACCCCGCCGACTACCCGCTGACCGGCGGCATGGACGGCGAGTGGTTCGCCTGGCCCGCCGTGAAGGACGACCGCAACATCTCCGGCTACACCTCGATCTGCCTGCCCGGCGCGATCGACGGGTTCGCCGAGGCGCTCGCCCGCTACGGCACGCTCTCCTGGGGCGACGCGCTGGAGCCGGCGATCGCTTTCGCCGCGCGAGGCATGGCGGTCGACTGGTTCGCCTCGTTGTGCCTGGCGATCGACGCGCCGGGCCTGCGCGCCTTCCCCGCCTCCGCGGCGCTCTTCCTGCCGGGGGGTGGACCGCCGATCGCCAAGGGCGCGACCGAGGCGCGCTACCTGCCGATGCCCGGCAAGGCGGCGCTGCTGCGCCGTCTCCAGGCCCGCGGCGCGCGCGACTTCTACGAAGGCGAGAGCGCCGCGATCCTCGTCGACGATCTCGTCGAAGGCGGCGCGGCGGCGACGGCGGGGGACCTCGCCGCCTACCGCGCCGCATGGCGTCCGCCGCTGACGACGCACTATCGCGGCCGCGAGTTGGCGCTGATCCCCGGCCTCAGCGGCGGCCCCAGCCTCGCCCGCGCCTTCGCCCTGCTGGAAAAAGGCTGGACCCCCAAGGCCGCGCCGGACGCCGAGGCCGCGCTCGCCTACGCCGACGCCGTCCGCGGCTCCTACCGCGAGCGGCTCAACACCATGGGCCACGCCGCCGAGGGAGACGACTGCACCAGCCATGTCAGCGTGGTCGACAAGGCCGGCAACATGGTCGCCCTGACCAACACGATCCTGTCGCGCTTCGGCTCCAAGGTGGTGCTGCCGCGCTCCGGCATCCTGATGAACAACGGCATGATGTGGTTCGACCCGCGCCCCGGCATGCCCAACTCCATCGCCCCCGGCGCCCGGCCGCTCGCCAACATGTCGCCGGCGATCATGCTGCAGGACGGGCGCCCCGCCCTCGCCATCGGCGCCGCCGGCGGGCGCACCATCTTCCCCACCGTGGCGCAGATCCTCTCCTACGTGGTCGACTACGGCATGACCCTCGAAGCCGCGTTCCAGACCCCGCGGATCGACGCCAGCACGCCGACCATCAAGGTCAACCGCGCCGCCGCGCCCGACGTCGCCGCCAAGGTGGCGACCAGATTCCCGGTCGAGATCGTCGACGACACGCTCTACCCGACCAACTTCGCGATCCCCTCCGCCGTCGGCCGCGACCTCGCCACCGGCCGCAACACCGGGATGGGCCACCACTCGAGCCCGTGGGCGGGCGTCGCCGTCGGAGCGCCCGCCGATGGCTGAGGCGCCGGTCCTCTCCGTCCGGAACCTCGTCACCGAGATCGGCGGCCGCGCGGTCGTCGACGACGTCTCGCTCGACGTGATGCCCGGCGAGGTGGTCGCGCTCGTCGGCGAATCGGGCTCCGGCAAGAGCCTCACCGCGCTCTCGGTGATGGGCCTCCTGCCGCGCGCCGCCACCGCGACGGCCGGCCAGGTACTGCTCGAGGGGGACGATCTCCTGGCGAAGAGCGAGCGACAGATGCGCGCGATCCGCGGCAAGCGGGTGTCGATGATCTTTCAGGAGCCGGTCGCCTCGCTCAACCCGCTGGTGCCGGTCGGCGATCAGGTCGCCGAGAGCCTCGTCGTCCACCGCGAGGCGTCGCCGCGCGAGGCCGCCCGCCGGGTGATCGAGATGCTGGGGCATGTCGGCATCCCGCAGCCGGAGCGGCGGGCGCGGCAGCTCCCGGCGGAGCTGTCGGGCGGGATGTGCCAGCGCGTGATGATCGCCTCGGCGCTCATCTCCAACCCGCGGCTACTGATCGCCGACGAGCCGACCACCGCGCTCGACGTCACCATCCAGGCACAGATCCTGAGGCTGATGAAGGCGCTGCGCGAGGAACGGGGCACCGCCATCCTCATCATCACCCACGACATGGGCGTCGTCGCCGACATCGCCGACCGGGTCTGCGTCATGTACGGCGGCCGCGTGGTCGAGACCGGGCCGGTGTTCGACGTGTTCGATAATCCGAGCCACCCCTACACGCGCCTGCTGCTCTCCACGATCCCGCGCCTCACCGGCCATCGCAAGCAGGAGCTGCGCGCCATCGAAGGCACGGTCCCCGACCTCGCCCACTGGCCGACCGGCTGCCGTTTCCGCACCCGCTGCCCCATCGCCCAGGACGACTGCGCGCGGATGCCGCCGCTGATGGGCGTGGATCCGCTGCATCAGGCGGCCTGCTGGCATCTCGACCGCGCGCGACAGATGGATCAGGCGGAGGCCGTGCGATGAAAGAGCCCCTCCTCAAGGTGGAGGACCTGAAGGTCCACTTCCCCGTGCGCGGCGGCTGGCTGGGCGGTGAGATCGGCACCGTGAAGGCGGTGGACGGGTTCGACATCGAGATCGGCAAGGGCGAGACGGTCGCCCTCGTCGGCGAGAGCGGCTGCGGCAAGTCCACCGCCGGCAACGCCATCCTCGGCCTCGTCCGCGCCACCGGCGGCCGCGTCCTCTTCGAGGGGACCGACATCCTGTCGCTCGACCCCGCGGCCCGCGCCGAGGCCCGGCGCGACATGCAGGTGATCTTTCAGGACCCCGTGTCGGCGCTAAATCCGAAGCTCACCATCGCCCACTCCATCGCCGAGCCTCTGATCATCGAGGGCGTCCCCGCCAAGGCGCGGCGCGAGCGGGTCGCCGACCTGCTGGCGACCGTCGGCCTCAACCCCTCGCAGGCGAAGCGCTACCCCAACGAGCTCTCCGGCGGGCAGCGCCAGCGCGTCGTCATCGCCCGCGCCCTCGCCCGCTCGCCCAAGCTCATCGTCTGCGACGAGCCGACGTCGGCGCTGGACGTGTCGATCCAGTCGCAGATCCTCAACCTTTTGATGCGGCTGCAGAAGGAGTTCGGATTCTCCTACCTCTTCATCTCGCACGACCTCTCCGTCGTGCGGCACATCGCCGACCGCGTGGCGGTGATGTACCTCGGCACCATCGCCGAGGAGGGCGAGGCCGAGACCGTCTTCGACCACCCGGTGCACCCCTACACGGAGGCCCTGCTGAGCGCGATCCCGCTGCCCGACCCGCGCGCCCAGCGCGAGCGGCGCACGATGATCCTCAAGGGCGACCTGCCGAGCCCGCTCGACCCGCCCAAGGGCTGCCGCTTCGTCACCCGCTGCCCGATCGCCGAGCCGCGTTGCCAGACCGTACGACCGCTTCTGGCCCCCACCGCACAGGGCTCGCGCGCCGCCTGCTACGTCCGCAATCCCGCCGCCCTCCCCGACCAGGCCGCCTGAATGACCATCGAGAAGAAGAACCCCGACACGCTCGCCCCGCCGATCGGCCGCTACAAGCACCTCGCCGTGATCCCGGCCGGGTCGGACATCCTGTGCCTCGCCGGCCAGGTCGGCGTCGACCGCGAAGGGCGCCTGCCCGCGAGCGTGGAAGAGCAGCTCGAAAACGCGCTGAAGAACATCGAGAGGGTGCTCGCCAGCGAAGGGCTCGACGCGTCGGCCGTCTTCAAGATCAACATCTGGCTGGCGACCGAGATCGACATGGACCGCTACGTCGCCGCCTGGCGCGCCTTCCACGACGACGAGCCGCCGGCGACCACGTTCGCCTACGTCGCCCGGCTCATCCAGCCGCAATATCTGTGCGAGATCGAGGCCTGGGCGGCCCGCACGCCGCCCTGATCGAGCGGTGCCGCCGAGGCTGGCCGCCCCTGAGCGGTAGAAGGATACCGGAGCGGGGCGCCGGGTCGAGCAAAAAGGGCGCTGCATAGCAGTTCCCCACCGTTGGGACTGTGGTCTTAGCGGCGGTGTCCGGCGCCCGGTCTCGGACGCGCTCGGAGCGGCCGCGCGACCGAGCGGCGTCCGCCCCCCGCGATGGCCGAAAACCCCGCGCGCGATGGGCGGATGCGACGCCCTCCCCGCATCACAAGCCGCTGCCGATCCCGCCCCACGCGCCTCCCGGAGAGGCCGCGCCGCGCGATGTCTCGGGGGGCCGCGAGCGGGCGAGGGATGGCGGTGTCGCACCCTCGGACGGGCTTGCGCGGTCCTTTACCCGCGGACAGGCGGCCCTTAATACACATTACTAACGCCTTGAGGGCGTTGCGAAACAGTCTCTAAGACCCTGCACGGGCCGGAACCAGCGCCTTCCCCAGGCCGCGCTCTCGTTTCGGCGCATCCCCTCCCGCCTGTGCCCCGCCGCGTGATCCGAACGGGTCCGCCGGCGGACCACATCGGGAGCTGATGACCGGCGAGCCGCAGACCATAGGCGAGCGTACCATCCGGACCGCGGTATCCACCGCCGCCCGGGCCCCTCGCCGCGTGCCGCCGTCGCTCGTCGACAAACGTCTGGCCGCTCGCGCGGCGCCGCGCGGGCCATGCCTCGGCCGTGCCCCGCTCCGCAACGCCTTCGAACCACTTTGAACCATCGACATGGCCGGCCCGGACCGATGCGCGCAGGCGCACCGGGGCGGGCGCGGCCGTGTCTCGACACGCCCAACCGCCGGAGACACCATATGACGATTTCCTCACCCCACCGGACGATGGCGCGGCTCCTCGCCGCCTCGGCGCTCGCCGCCGCGCCGCTCATGGCCGCGCCCGCCCTCGCACAGGATGCCGTGAAGGTCGGCTTCGTCTACTTCCTGTCGGGCGCCGGCGCGGCTTACGGCGACGGGGCGCGCAAGGCGGCCGAGCTGATGGTCGACGCGCTCAACGAGGGCGCCGTCCCGGCGCCGTACGACAAGGTCGGCATCAACGGCGTGCCGCTGGAGGCGATCTACGTCGACGAAGCGGGCGGCGTGCGCAAGCAGATCGCCGAGTACCGCCGCCTCGTCGAGAGCGAGGGGGTCGACATGGTGCTCGGCTACACCTCGTCGTCCAACTGCAACGCGCTGGCGCCCATCGTCGAAGAGCTCGAGACGCTCACCAACTTCTTCCACTGCGGCAACCCGGGCCTCTTCGAGGAGGTCGATACCGACCCGTTCTACGCCATCCGCTCCGCACCGATGGGGACGATGGATCAGGTCGGCCTCGCCCGCTACATTGCCGAGATCTACCCGGACGCGGCGACCTTCTCCGGCGTCAACCAGGACTACTCCTGGGGGCAGGACAACTGGGCCGAGTTCCAGGCCGCGATGACGGCGCTGAAGCCGGATGCGGCGTTCAAGAACGCGCTGTTCCCGCAGCTCGGCGCCGGTGACTACGGCAGCGAGATCTCCGCCCTCGCCGCCGACCCGGCGGACATCACCTTCGTCTCCTTCTGGGGCGGCGACGCGGACGCGCTGATGCTGCAGGCCAACTCGCGCGGCCTCGGCATGTCGACCGACTTCGCCTTCACGCTCGGCACCGGCGTCATCAACGGGCTGGGGCAGAACACGATCTCCGGCACTATCGTTGGCGGCCGCGGTCCCAACTCCTACCTCGACCAGGAGACCGAGCTCTCGACCTGGTTCGCCGACCTCTACCAGGAGACCTACGGCGCCTATCCGCCGCTGTCGGCGCACGTCGCCGCGCAAGGGCTCCTCGGCGTGAAGGCCGCCGCGGAGAAGGCCGCCGATGGAGAAGGCGCGCTCCCCGAGACCGACGCCATCGTCGAAGCCATGAAGGGCCTCACCTACGAGACCACCAACGGCTACCCGATCACGATGGGCCTCCACGACGGCAACCAGGGCGTCTCGGCGACCGCCTACGGCACCTATACCGGCTGGGACTCCGAGACCGACATGCCGATCATCGAGAACGTGACGATCTACGACGCCGAATGCGTCAACCCGCCCGAGGGCGTGAAGGCGCTGGAGTGGATCGAGGGCGGCTTCGAGGGCGCCTCCTGCTGAGGCGCTGGCGCCGACTTGGCCGGCGCCTCTCCTCCGTGCCTCGCGGCCGGGCCTCGTGTCCGGCCGCCCCCCTTCCCGATGCGCGCGCTGCAGTCCCGTGCCCGGCGATCCGGCCGGTTACGGGACTGCAGCGTTCGTCAGTCCGAGAGCCCCATGAATCTCGCCCAAATCATACTGATCGACGGCATTTCCTATGCCGGCTGGCTGTTCCTGGTCAGCATCGGCCTCACCCTCGTCTTCGGGGTGCTGCGCCTTCTCAACATCGCCCACGGCGGCTTCTACGCGCTGGGCGCGTACGTCGCGGCCTACGCCATCGGCCTCGCTGCGCAGAACGGGTTCGGGGTCGGCGTGCAGCTCCTCGTCGCGCTCGTCGGCGCGTGCGGGGTGGGCGGGCTCGTCGGCCTCCTGGTGGAGCGCACGGTGCTGCGCCGGCTCTACGACCACCCGGAGGTGCTGACCCTCTTCGCCACCTACGCCGTCTTCCTGATCCTCGAGGACGTCACCAAGCTCGTCTTCGGCGGCCAGCCGATCTACGCGTTCCAGCCGCGCAACGCCTTCGGCATGGTCGACCTCGGCCCCCTCGCCTATCCGGTGTACGACGTCGCCACCGTCGCGGTCGCGGCCCTCGTCGCCGCCGCGGTCTGGTTCGTGCTCAACCGCACCAAGACCGGCCGCTGCGTCATCGCCGTCGTCAACGACCGCGAGATGGCCGCCTCCATGGGCGTCAACGTCACCGCGATCATGATCGGCACCTTCGTCGTCGGCACCGCGCTCGGCGCCTTCGCCGGGGCGATCACCGCGCCCAAGATCGCCGTCGCGCCCGGCATAGGCGTCGAGGTGGTGGTGCTGGCCTTCGCCGTCATCGTCATCGGCGGGCTGGGGTCGATCGGCGGGGCGGTCGTCGGCGCGCTCGTCGTCGGCATCGCCCGCGCGGCGGCGACGCACCTCGCGCCCGACTTCGCCGTCTTCGCGGTCTACGCCGCGATGGCCGTGGTGCTGACGATCCGGCCCTACGGCCTGTTCGCCCGCCCGATGGCCCGCAAGATCTAGAGGCGCCCGCATGACCCGACTTTTCGATCCCACGATCATCCTCGTCGTCCTCGGCGCCGTCGCCCTGTCGTTCGCCGAGGGCGCGATGCCGGGCTGGGTCGTCTACATGACGCAGCTCGCCATCGCCGCCGCCCTCCCCGCGCTCGGCTGCATGATCATGCTGCGCTCGGGCCTCCTGTCGTTCGGCCAGGGGCTCTACTACTTCCTCGGCGCCTACGGCATCGCGCTGACGCAGGACCACCTCGGCCTGACGGACGCGTTCGCCGGCCTCGCCGTCGGCGTGCTCGCCTCCGTCGTGGTCGCCATCGTGATCGGCCTCTTCCTGGCGCGCTACCGCGGCATCTTCTTCGCGATGCTGACCCTGGCGCTGTCGATGGTGGTCTACGGCATCGCCATCAAGATGGACCTCTTCGGCCGCTCGGATGGGCTGAACGTCGCGCGCCTCTCCTACCTCGGCCTCACGCCGGGGCGCGAATGGGCCTCGGCCTCGCTGTTCTTCCTGTGCGTGTGGCTCTTCGCGCTGGCGGCGATCGCGACGCACCTCTACCTCACCTCCCGCTTCGGCAAGATGCTGTCGGCGATCCACGACAACGAGACGCGCGTCGAATATCTCGGCTGGTCGGTGCGCCATGCGGTCCACGTCAACTACGTGGTCGCGGCGGTGCTCGGCAGCCTCGGCGGCGCGGTCGCGGCCGCCTCCGCCCGCTACGCCGACCCCAGCCTCGCCTACTGGACCACCTCGGGCGAGTTCGTCTTCATCGTCTTGATCTCGGGCCAGGCGAGCGTCCTCTCGCCGCTCTTCGGCTCGGCCTTCCTGGAGGTGCTGCGTGCCTACGCCTCGGCGCACTTCCCGGACGAATGGCAGCTCGTGCTCGGCGCCGTGATGCTCCTCATCATCCTCTTCCTCCCCAAGGGCCTTGGCCACCTCTTCGTCTTGGCCAAACGTGCCGTGGTGCGGCCCGCCGGCGCCGCCGAGCGAAAGGAGCGCGCCCGATGACGCCTATCCTGGAATGCCGTGACATCGCCAAGTCCTTCGGCGGTTTCGCCGCGGCGAGCGGCATCGACCTGAAAGTCGGCGAGGGGGACATGGTCGGCGTCATCGGCTCCAACGGGGCCGGCAAGACGACGCTGATCAACATCGTCTCCGGCTACCTGAAGCCGACCAAGGGCAAGGTCTTCTTCCGCGGCGAGGACGTGACCGGGGTGCCGGCGCGGCGGCTCGCCCGCAAGGGCATCGCGCGGTCCTTCCAGGTGCCGCAGCTCTTCACCTCGGCGACCGCGCTCGAAAACATGATGATGGCGCTCGGCCTCGTCGCCCGCCCGCGCGGCGAGATCCTCGCCCGGTTCGACGACGCCGCGCTGAAGGCCGCCGCACACGCGACGCTGGCCGAATACGGGATCGACGGTGCCGCCTCGAGCCTCGTCTCGGAGCTGCCGCAGGGGACGCGCAAGCTCCTCGACATCGCGATGGCGATGGCCGCCGAGCCGCGCCTGGTGCTCCTCGACGAGCCGACCAGCGGCGTCTCCAACGAGGAGAAGAACGACGTGATGCAGCGCCTCGCCGAGCGGTTCCGCGCCCACGGCACGACCGTGGTCTTCATCGAGCACGACATGGACATCGTCGCACGCTTCGCCACCCGCGTCGTCGCGCTGACCGACGGCATGGTGATCGCCGACGGCACGCCGAGCGAAGTGTTCGCCCATGCCGAGGTGGCAAGCGTCATCGTCGGCACGCCGGTCGCCACGGGAGGAGAAGGCTGATGCTGCGGCTCGACGACGTCTCCGTCTCCATCGCCGGCGCGGCGATCCTCCAGGGCGCCTCGCTGGAGGTGCCGGCGAACGCCTTCGTCGGCCTCGTCGGCCGCAACGGCGCCGGCAAGACGACGCTGATGCGCGCGGCCATGAACCTCGTCCCGGTCGACGGCGGCACCATCACCATCGCCGGCACCGACACCACCCGCGCCGCGCCGCACGTCCATGCCCGCCAGGGCGTCGGCTACATGCCGGAGGACCGCCGCCTGGTCGCCGACTGGAGCGTCGACGACAACGTGCGCCTGCCGGCCTGGGCCGCGCGCACGGCCGATGCCGAAGCGCGGGTGAAACGCATCTACGACCTGGTGCCGGAGGTGGAGAAGGTGCGAACCCGGCGCGCGATGCAGCTCTCCGGCGGGCAGCAGAAGCTGGTGGCCCTGGCGCGCGCGTTCGTCGCCGGCACGCGGCTGATGATCCTCGACGAGCCGTTCGAGGGGGTGGCGCCGGCGCTGGTACAGCGCCTCGTCGAGATCCTGTCGGCCCTGCGCCAGGAGGGCGACCACAGCGTCCTGATCTCCGAGTCGGACGCCCACCACAGCACCGCCTTGGTCGACCGGGTCTATACGATCGAGCGCGGCCGCGTCTCGACCGCGTGAGGGATCAGGGCGGCGCGCCGCGCAGCTCGTAGAACTTCGCGCAGAAGCGGATGAAGGCGAGTTCCGGCTTCTTCGGCGGCGCCTTTTGCGCGTTGGCGAGCCAGTCCCGCCATTCCTGCTCGATGTAGTAGGGATCCCAGCCGGGGGCGGCCTCGCGCGCCTCGTCGTAGGTGTCGCCGTCGAGGACGATGACGCGGATCCACTCCGGATAGGCGTCGACCTTCTTCATGGTCTGCCGGTTGAGGACGACGAGCTGGTCCTTCTCGCTGTCGAACACCAGGCGATAGTCCGGGATGTGGTTGTGCTCCTGGTCCTCGTCGACGATCTTGGTGACGAGGCGGCGGAACTCCTTGTCGGACGAATTCGACCCGCACTTGAGGCGCAGCTTGGTGAGCCCGATGCGCCACTCGTTGGACTGACCGCAGTGCTTGCGGGCGATCTCGTAGAGACGGCGCTCCAGAGGCTTGCGCAAGCGGAAATAATTGCGGTGCAGGGTCAGCACCTCACGACCCTTAATGGCGTTGAAGACCCAGTCCGACAGGCGCACCTCGATGTCCTGCATGCGCCCGTCGCGGGTCTGACGCACGACGTCGGCGCTCTCGACGAGGCCGAAGATGCGCGTCTGCTCGACACCGCCGGTGACGATGTTCGTGGTCACGGTGGTGCCGCGCAGGCGCTCCAGGGCGGCGATGAACTGCTCGTAGCCGCGCCCGTCGGTGCCGCGGTTGGTGGCGGCGAGGAAGTCACGCGCCTTGAAGCGCACGGTTTGCTCGATCTGCCGGCCTTCGTTGTAGGCGGCGATGACCTGGCTGATGCAGAAGATCAGGATATCGCGGTCGTGGACCGTGGCGACCCCTTTCACCGAGGGGGTGATTTCGATGAAATGGTCGCCGTTCTCGTAGCGGCGAATGCGGCGGTCCGGCTTGGTGGAGATCGAAAAGACGGGATGTTCCATCGACGCCATGTCGCCCTTCGGGGCAGCGTCGAATATATCGCAGACGAAGAAATCGCCTTGCTGCATCCGGTCGGGAAGGAGCGGCGTGTTATCACCCACTGTTCGCCTCCTAACGTGTTTTTACCCACCGAACCGGAGAATCGTGCTTTTACCCACCGGCTCCTCGTAATCGTGTTATCACACACGAAAGCATGGCGAACGTGTTTTTACACACTTTCCAACGTGCAACTACACACCGGAAAACGTGTCTTTACCCACCGCCGAGTCGAAATCCAACCATCGTTTCAATGCGTTATCGGCCGATTTTGCGGCTTAACACTGAATCTAACACCATTTAACACTAGGCCGGCGCCAGCAGCGTCGACCCGCATCCCATTTCGCTCGGGGCCTCGGCCGGGAATCGCCGGAGTCCTCCGATGTCTGCGATTCGATGCCGCCCGTTCGCCATCGGCTGGTGAATGGACGGCATCGCGATCCCGTCAGGCGGCGAGCTGGGGGCGCTCGGCATCTTCCATCGCGCGGCGGTAGGCGACCGTCGCGTCGCCGTCCTTCAACGCCACGTCACTCCAGCCGACGATCTCGCCCGCCTTCAGAGGACGGGTGAGGGTGACGTCCTGGGCCAGGCCGATCGGCAAGGCCCCTTCGCGCAGCGAGCGCTCCGCCGGGATCAGCTTGCCCCAGACGCAGTATCCGCCCTCGCCGTCCAGGGTTTCCCCGGCCGCGAGGTCGCGCTTGGCACACGCGACGGCGTCGCCCGTGAAGGCACGTGAGGATCCGGTGGCCTTGCCCTCGATGCCCGCCAGCAGGACCGACATGTTCAGCTCCAGCCCGATCATGTGGAACGGGCGATACATCGCCGCGAACTGGCCGGTGCTGTCGGTCGGCATGCCGTACTGGCGGAAGCAGGCGGCGGCATAGTCGTTCGGGGCCTTCACCACGACGTAGACGCCCCAGCGCAGGTCGTTCATCACCGCGCGCCCGTCCGGCTCCATGGAGGTGACGACCTCGGTGATACCCTCTCGCTCCAGGACCCCGCCCAGTGCCTTGGGCCGCAGGACGTGCGCCAGATCGTGCGCACCGGAGGCCGGGAAGAGCAGCCCGTCGGACGGGACCCCCAGATCGCAGGCGTTGGCGATCGCCGCCATCTCGATGCCCGACTTCGTGCCGTCGACGAACGAGTTGAACATCTTCGGATTCATGCCGGCCTTCCGGGCGGCCTCGTCGGTCATGTTGTAGTGGGTCCAGACGGTGTCTGGCGTGGACTGGTGGAAGTGCAGCATATGCTTGGTGCCCTTCCCGGCCGCGGCGACGGTGAAGCCGCAGCAGCGCGCCCACTCCACCATCTCGGCGACGAGGGCGGGCTGGTCGCCGTAGGCCATCGAGTAGACCACGCCGGCCGCCCGCGCCTCCCTGGCGAGCGCCACGCCGGCCAGCACGTCCGCCTCGACGTTGACCATCACGACGTGCTTCCCCGCGGCGAAGGCGGCTCTGGCGTGGGCGACGCCGGCGCTGGGATGCCCCGTCGCCTCGATGACGACGTCCACGTCGTCGCGTGCCAGGGCTGTTCGGGCGTCGTCGGTATAATGCGTCGCGGCGACGTGCTGGCCGTCCCAGCCGACGGCGCGGCAAGCGGCCTTGGCGGCGTCGACACGCAGGTCGGCGATGACCGTGACCTCGAGCCCTGGCGTCGTCGGCACCTGGCTGAGGAACATCGATCCGAACTTGCCGGCACCGATAAGGCAGACCCGCACCGGCCGATCCGCCGCGCGCGCCACGAGCTGATGATAGAGAAACATGTCGGTCCTCCCGCCGTCTCTTATTTTGACGGGAGTTTATCATGCTAGTCGCAGATCGGGAGATCGATCTGACGTACGGCGTGGATCGCGCGGCGCTAAGACGCCGCCGTGTCCGGCACGAGGTCGTCGATCGTGACGTCCAGGGCTCGGGCGAGCTTGGCGAGCGTCGCCACGGAGCCGACGCTGCGGCCGGCCTCGATGTCGAGGATCTGGACGCGGTTGACGCCGGAGCGCTCCGCCAGGGCGCTGCCGGAAAGGCCGCGAAACTCGCGGAAGACCTTGAGCGGGCTCTCGCCGTCGAAGAGGCGGCGGGCGAATTCGCCCGGCAGGGCGACGTCCTCGCCACGGCGCAATGCCGCGAGCGCCTGGTCGGCCTCCACGATGTCGGCATGGTCCTCGGCGAGGGTGCGCAGGCGCTCGTACTCGGCGCGCGGAATGCTGACCATCTCCATGGCGTCGCTGACGGACTTGTTCATTCGTAGACGCTCCCGCGCGAGCCGACCTTGACGATGATGAGCACCTCGCCCTCGTCGCTCATGATGACGCGCCAGTCGCCCACCCGGAGCCGCAGGAAGGCCGTCCCGGTCAACGTCCTGACGTTGTTGGCCAGGGAGGCCGGGTCCCTGGCATATTGCTCGATCTTGGCCACGATGCGCTCGCGATCGGTGCGCGGCATGCGGCCCAAGGTGCGGCGCGCATCCCGCAGATACGTGACCGTCTTCATCGGCGGAATGTAGTTGCGTACGACACTGTAGTCAAGGACTACATGAATGGCCGCGGCAGGCCGGCGCGCTCAGCGGGTCCATGTCCCGAGGCCGTGACCGTCGAGATACTGGACGGTGAAGCCGGTCGCCCTCCCCTCCTCCAGCGTGAACGTCACCGACGACAGCGAGCCGTCGGGAGCGTTCTCGTTGCGCGGAGCGACGGCGAAGGTGTCGCCGCCCCAGACGGTCAACGGCAGCTCGACGGCGCCCTCGGGGCCGAGGACGAAGGTGAGTGCGTCCCCCTCGGCGCGGATCTGTGCGGGGCCGAAATAGCTGTTGCGATAGGAGCCGGCATAGTCCGCCAGCGGGCGGGCGGCGGCGGCATCGGCCGGCGCGGTCTCGCCGACGAGGTCGCCGATGGGATCGTAGTACGACAACAGCAGCCTGTTGTACCCGGCGAACCAGTCGCGCGTCGTCTCGCCGAACTGGACGAGATCCATGAACCGGCTGGCGATCGCCTCCGCGGCACCGATGGGCCCGCCGTTGGTGAGCACCACGATGGCGACGTCGGCGGATGGGAGCATCTGCATGTTGGTGCCGGCGCCCAGCACGAAGGCCCCGGAGTGGCTGATCGCGAGCCGGCCGTTGGCATTGGTGGAGACGCCGAAGCCGTAGCCGTAGAAGCTGGAGCGCAGGTCGAGCGACCGGGTCGGCCCGCTGAAGGACTGGGCGCGCAGGGCCGGGACCAGCGCCGCCTCGGAGATCATCGCCTCCCCTTCATGCTCGCCGCCCGCCAGCAGCAGGCTCAGCCACTTGGCGAGGTCGTCGACGCTGGAGGAGGCGCCGCCGGCGGGAGCCTGCGCGTCCGGGTGGCGCTCGTAGAGGGGCCGCAGCTCGCCGTCGACCAGGGCGTGCAGCGCGGTGCGGTTCTCGTGCGCGACGAAGTCGGCGTAGCGGTAGCTCGTGGCGCTCATGCCGAGGGGGCCGAACAGCGCATCCTGCGCGACCTGCGCCCAGGTGGTGCCGGAGGCCGCCGCGACCGCCTCGCCGCCGATGGTGAGGCCGAAGTTGGCGTAGTGATAGGAGGTGCGGAAGGCGTCGAGCGGCAACTGGTCGAGGCGGGAGATGATGGTCGCGCGGTCGAAACCGATGTCCTCCAGGTCGTCGCCGGCGCCCAGCGGCAGGCCGCTGCGGTGGGAGAAGAAATCGCCCACGGTGGCGTTGGCGGTGACGTAGGGATCGGCGAGCGTCAGCGACGGGAGATACCGGGAGACCTCGTCGTCCCAGGCGAGCACCCCGGCGGTCACCTGGATCGCGGCGACGGTGCCGGCGATCGGCTTGGAGAGCGAGGCGATCTGAAACACGGTGTCGGCGTCGACCGGGGCGTCCGTCCCGGCCTTTCGCACGCCGTAGCCTTCGGCGAACACCGTCTCGCCGCCGTGGACGACGGCGACCGCGATGCCCGGAACGCCGCTCCGGGCCTTTATGTCGGCGACGATGTGGGGAAGCGAGGCGAGCGCTGTCTCGATGCCCCCCTCGGCGAGGGCCACCACGTCCCCGGACGGGTTGGCGGCGATGTCGAGCGGGATGGGCTGCGATGCGGCCGGCGTCGTCGCCCCCGTCGCGCCCAGGACGACGACGGCGGCTGCGGCTGCGAGGCCGCTCGCGATGCTCCGGCCGCGCGCGATACCATTCGAGAGCATGGGGGATCTCCGTTGACGAGGCCGGTGCGCGGGGACGGGCGAGGCGCACCCCCCCTCCCCTACCCGACGATCGGTGCCGGGGGAATCGCGACGACGGCGACGCGGCTGCGCCGGACGGTGCGGGCCCGTGTCAGCCCTTCTGCTCGTAGGCGTTCATCAGGATCGCCAGCATGTCGCTGTAGGTCCGCCGGTCGTCCTTGCACAGGCGCCGGAAGCGGTCGATCACGTCGGTCGGCGCCTTGATGCTGATCTGGCCGTCGCGCATCGGCTCGCGGCTCGGCCAGCGCTCGGGCTCGGGCGCCATGCGCACCGGCTCGGGCGCACGCGCCATGTGCGGCTCCGGCGGAGACTGGGGCTGCGGGTCGGCGGCCGGGCGCTCGAACTGCTTCAGGCGGGCCAGATCAAGCGACCTCGGCATGGCGCGCTCCCTCCAGGACGTCGATGACCTCGGCGGCGAAGCTCTCCGCGTTGGCGATCGCCTTGTCGATGCCGCTCACCTCGGACGGGTCGAGCTGGCGCAGGCCCCCGCCGGCGTTGTGGAGCGAGGAGAAGGCAGTGCGCCGGTGCAGCTCGGTGTCGAACACGCGCACCGCGGCGCGCAGCTCGCTGTTGATATGCTTCTCCAGCTTGCTCTTCACCGCGGCGTTGGTGCGGGCGAAGAGGACGGCGGCGGGGATGTCGCGGCGCCGGGCGCGCGACTCCATGGCGATCTGCGCCATCGTCTCGATCGCCTCGTCGGCGTCCTGCTGCTCGTCGCCCGACGGGACGATGACGAGATCGGACTCGGCGATCGCGAACGAATTGAGCCGGGAGGCCGCCCCTTCGAGGTCGATGATGACGAAGGTCGCGCGGCTGCGGCCGGCGGCGATCTCGTCCTGGATGGCGCGCTCGCCGGCGCTGGTGACGAGAGTGATGCGCGGCGGGATCGGCGCCAGCCTGGACCAGCGGCTGAGGCGCCGCGCGGGGTCGGCGTCGATCAGGACGACGTCGGTGCCTTCGGCGAGCTCGGTCGCCAGGATGATGGCGGACGTCGTCTTCCCGGCGCCGCCTTTGGATGACGCGAATGAGATGACCGGCATCGCTGTCCCTCTCGAGGTACTCGTGGAAGGCGCAAGGTACCCGAGGCCCGTGAAGGAAACCTTACGCCACCCGGGCCATGCCGGGCCTACCCTTCCCATGGTCGGCGTAGCCCTGCCCTGCCATGACGAGGGAAGGCCCGGCCCGCCATGGTGACGGCAGGCCGGGTATGGCAGTCCATGGCGGGGCCGGCCCTGCCTGACCGAGGGTAGGCAGGGCCGAGGTGCCGTAGGGCATGGTAGGCGAGGCTGGCCAAGGCATGTCGAAGGTACCCTACCTTCGGGTACTGGTCGGTAGATCGAGGTAGACATCGGTATCGGTGGATACCTTGCGGAACCCGGGGGTACCGCCGGGTAGGTGTGAGTACCTGGAGAATCCCGGTCATTTCACTGAAATGTATGGAGGTTTGACCGCGAAGCCTCGACGCCCACCCGGGCGGGGAGGGGGCGTTGCGTGGTGTGATGCCCGCGCGCCGATCGCAGCGGCGTACGGCGGGCAGGCGTTCGCGGAGGTCGGGGGAGGGGGCCGGGCGGGCCGGAGCCCCCTATTCGGTGTGGGCGGCGAGCGTGCCGAACCGGTCCGGCGGCAACGTCACGGCAAACATGCGGGACAGTTTCCAGATCACGGCCTGATTGGTGGTGACGACCGGCCGGCCGATCGCAGCCTCGATCCGCGACACCAGCGGCAGACAACGCATGTTGCCGCCCGGCATCATGACGACGTCGGCCTGCGGGACGGCGGCACGGGCGGCGAGGTCGACGATGACCTCGTCGGCCACCGCGGCGATCGAGAAATTGTCGGTCATGCCGAGGCTCGCGGTCTCCACCACCGTCAGCCCCTCGACGCCGAGGTATCGTGCCACGGCCGCGCTCGCGGTGCCGGCGAACGGGACGGCGAGCGCGACCTTGGCGGCTCCGAGCGCACGCAGCGCGTCGGCCATCACCGCGCCGGCGGGAAGGGCAGGGACGCCGGCGGCGGCCTCCATGCGCGCCCGGAGGGTGACGTCGTAGCCCTGACCGCCGATGAAGCTGGCGGCGCTCTGGCACAGGACGACCGCGTCCGGCCTCGCATCGGCGAGGAGGCGGCACGCGGCGTCGATCGCGGCGTCCTGGCTGTCGAACCCGGCCTGGGTGACTTCGGTCATCGGCAGCCGGGCGAAGTGGAAGCTGAATCCGTCCGGGCCGAAACGGGCGAACTCCTGCTCGATGGTCGTGTTGGAGGAGGGGATCAGCAGGCCGATCCGGCGCGTCGTCTCGCTCATGCCCCACCCTTTCGCCGGATGCGCTTGCCGAAGACGTGCGGCAGGACGATCGTCATCACCGAGAGGATGAGCAGGCCGAGCGCCATCGGTTTCTGAAAGAAGATCTCCGGGCCGCCGATCATCAGGCTGCGGAAGAAGTTCTCCTCCAGCGTCCGGCCGAGGATCAGGGCCAACAGCAGCCCGACGGGCGAATAGCCGAGGCGCTTGACGTAGAAGCCGAGCACCCCGAACACCGCCATCACGTGCACGTCGAACAGGAACTGCCGCGAGGTGAAGATGCCGATGATGCACAACACGAAGATCACCGGCAGCAGCACCTTGAGCGGCACGCTGACCACCCGCGCGATCACCGAGGCGAGCGGCAGGCAGACGAGCAGAATGATGCCGACGCACAGGAAGAGCGCCCAACCGATCGCCGCCGCCTCCGTGGCATAGTGGGTGTAGAAGCCCGGACCAGGACGGATGCCCTGGAGCATCAGCGCCGCCAGCGCGACGACCGCCACCGGGCTGCCGGGGATGCCGAGGGTGAAGGTCGGCAGCAGGGCACCGGGCACGACGGCGTTGTTGGCCGTGTCGGTCGCGACGAGCCCCTCCACGGAGCCCTTGCCGAAGCGCTCCGGATGGCGCGACCACTGCCGCGCCTGGCCATAGCTGATGACGCTGGCCGCCGAGCCGCCGGCGCCCGGTACGATGCCGATGAGGAGGCCGATCGCCGCCGACCGCACGATCGTCACCGGGTGCATCAGCGCCATCCTGACCCCGCGCAGCGGCCCGCGGATGCCCGATGGCGGTTGCGCCGCGATGGTGTCGAGCTTGGGCCGAGCGGCGAGGCGCAGCACCTCGGACATGCCGAAGAGGCCGAGCAGAACGGGGAGGAGGGGGAGCGAGTCGTAGAGCTCGAGCAGGCCGAAATGCGCCCGTGGGACGCCTTCGTAGAGGTCGAGCCCGGTGGTCGCGACGAGGAGGCCGAGGAGGACCGAGGCGATGCCCTTGACGACGTCGGTCCCGGTGAAGGAGGCGACCGCCGACAGGCCGAAGACGCCCAGCATGAAGATCTCGGGCGAGCCCATGCCGTTGGCGATGGAGCCGACCAGCGGCCCGCAGACCAGGAACACCACCGCACCCAGAAAGGTGCCGATGGCGGAGGACGCCACCGAGATGCCGATCGCCTCGCCCGACTGGCCCTTGAGCGCGAGCTGGTGCCCCTCGAAGGCGGTCGGCGTGGTGCCGGGGGTACCGGGCATGTTGAGGAGGATGGCCGGGTACGAACCCGCCGCCTCGGAGGCGACATAGCCGCCGGTGATGAAGAAGATGGCCGGCCAGACGTCGAGATAGATCGTGAACGGCAGGACGATGGCGAGGAACGTGCTCTCGATCAGCCCGGGAATGGCACCGACGACGATGCCGCTGACGAAACCCAGCAGCAGCCAGCCGAAGTTTTCCGGCCGCAGCGCCAGCAACAGTCCGTCGAGGAGGGTGGAGGCGTCCATCGCTCAGAATCCGAGCGGCAGGGCGAGGAACGGGAAGCGCGGCACCGAGAGCCCCAGAATGTCGGCCAAAAACAGCGTGACGAGGAGGCCGGCGACGAGCCCGGTGGCGAGGCTCGCCAGCGTGCCGAGGCCGGAGACCAACCGCACCACGACGGCCGTGGCGAGGGCGATCGCAGCGGCGAAGCCGAGCCCGGTCGCCGCGAAGGGGAAGACGAAGGCCGTCACCGCGAGAACGGCCGCGCGCAATGCGCCGCGCAGGACGCCCGGCCCCAGCGCCACGGCCGCCGGAGCGTGCATCGCGGCCCTGACGGCGATGAGCCCGCCGAGTGCGACGAGCCCGGCGATCAGGATCAGCGGATAGGCGATGCTGTGCAGCGGCAGCTCGGCCACCTGCACCACGTAGGCGAGACAGTAGGCGAGGATGATGCCGGCGAACGCCAGCTCCTCGCGCCGCGACGGCGTGGTTTCGCCGGCGGCAGGGGAGGGGGGAGGGGCCCCCTCGCCACGGCCTTCGCGCATCAGAGGTCGAGCGACTTGAGCTGCTCCAGGAAGTCGGCCTCGATCGCCTCCAACTCCTCGGGGCTGGTATATTTCAGCGACGCCGGCTGGAAATTGAGGTCGATCAGCGCCTTCTTCGTCGCCTCGGCGGTGTAGGTCTCGCGGTAGGCGTCGACGAGGTACCGGTAGACCTCGGGGTTCTCGTCGCGCACCTTGGCGGACACGCAGTAGGCGGTCGGGTGCATCAAGGTCAGCGCCTGCTCGGGGAAGAGATCGTAGACGCTCGGTGCGTCGATCACGTCCGGGATCGGGTTCTCCTTGTCGAAGATGCACAGGCAGCGCAGGTTCTCGTAGTCGTTGGACGCGTCATAGAGCCCGGTCCAGACGAGGTCGGTCTCGCCGCTGATCGCCGCGCGCCGGCTCGGGCCGCCGCCGTTGTAGGGCACGAAGCGCTCCTCGATGCCCATCCGCTTGTCGAAGATGACGCCGCTGATGTGGTACATCGCGCGCAGCGCCGCGACCGCGGCCGTGATCTGCTGCGTCTTCGCCGCCTCGACCACCTGCTCCATCGACTCCCACTTGGAATCCTTGCCGGTGAAGACCGCGATCGGCCCGTTCCACATGGTGCCGAGATAGGCGAACGCGCCGTACGTGAAGTTCTGCGGCTTTCCCACGGCGATCGACACGTTCATGCTCGACACCGCGATGACGCCGAGCGTGTAGCCATCCGGCGGCGCGTTGACGATCGTCGTCGCCGACAGGATCCCGCCCGCGCCCGGCTTGAAGTCGGGAATGATGGTCTCGCCGGTGATGCGCGTCCACTCGGGGGTGATCGCGCGGGTGAAGCGGTCGTGCCCGCCGCCGGGGCTGGCGTCGACGATGGCGGTGAAGGGCTTGGAGGGGAAGTCCGCCGCCCAGCCGGAACGGGGCACGAGGCCCAGCACCGCCGCGCTCCCGAGGCCGACGCCTCCTGCGATCAGCGACCGCCGTGAAAGCTCCGTCATGCCACGCCTCCATGCTTGAACGGCGCCAGAGTGCGCACCGCCGGGAGGGCGAGGAATGTCCCGGCGGGAATAGCTGCCATCAAGGCGGGGGCATGGAGCGGCCGGGCGGCGGCGCGCCGCGCTTCAGTAGTACTGCGTCTCCAGGAAGATGCAGCCGCTGCGGCTGAAGAAGGGACCATGCGCGGTGCCGGGGGGCCGCAGCGCGTAGGCGTACCCCTCGAGCGCCTGTCCGTCGACCTCGAGGGTGCCCTCCATGAGGAAGAACTCCTCCCAGTAGTCGTGCACGAAGACATTGTCGTTCAGCGTGCCGGGGGCGAACCGGATCAGCCGTGTGCGGCGCCCGGTCTTGACGTCCTCGTCGAGCTCGCCGGCGAGTGGCATCTGCTGCACGCCGTCCGGGACGCCGGGGATGGGCTGCCAGCCTGACGCGGTGTCAACGGGGTAGTCGGCCGGAGGGGTCGCTCGGGTGGGGGTCATCGGGGTCCTCGATCGGTCGCGGGGCGGGCGGGGCGCCTTGGCGCGGAGCTTGCATTGTCGCCGGCAAGACACATCCGTCCGTGGCAACAGTAATGTGATACCGCCACCCCTGGCGCGACGACGTGATCCGTTGGACCATCCGATCGCGCCTTCGCGCCACAGTTCGAGCCCTGTGCCGATGGGCGGGGCGGGGTCCGGCCGCGACGGGAGCGGCCGGCTGGGCGCCACGCTAGCCGCGCGCATGGGGGGCCAGGACGGTGCCTCGCCGCACTACCAGCTATGCCTCCGGGAGGTCGACGTGCCGTGGAGCTGAAACAACTGAACTACTTCCGGGCCGTGGCGAAGGCGGGCAGCTTCTCGCGCGCGTCGGACACGCTGATGGTGGTGCAGCCCGCGCTGAGCCGGCAGATCGCCCGGCTCGAGGACGAGGTCGGCGCCAAGCTCTTCTACCGCAACGGGCGCGGCGTCATGCTGACCGAGGCGGGCCAGCGCTTCCTCGCCGTCGTCGAGCGCCTGCTCGATGATCTCGCTCTGGTACGCACCGAGCTGCGTGCCGAGCAGGACGTGCCGCGCGGCACCGTGCGCCTCGGCATGCCCCCGTCGGTCAGCGCCATGATCGGCGCCCCGTTGCTGATGCGCCTGCGCCGGACCTTTCCCGACATCAAGCTCCACATCATCGACGGACTGTCCGGCCACATCTGCGATTGGATGATCAGCGGCACGATCGACATTGGCATCGTCCACGATTCGCGCCAATCGAACGGGCTCACGCTGGAGCCGCTGCTGTCGGAAGCGCTCTACGTCATCGGCCGGCCGTCCCCGGCGCTGGGGCTCGAGGCGCCGGACGGGCCGTTCGGCACGATCACGCTGGCGGAGCTGGCCCGGCTGCCGCTGGTGCTGCAGGGCCAGAGCCACGGCCTGCGACGGCTGATCGACCGCGTCGTCGCCGAGGCCGACCTCGATCTCGACATCGACATGGAGATCGACGCGGTCGCCACCATCGTGCGCCTGCTGCAGAGCGAGCCGTTGTACGGCGTCCTGCCGATCGGATGCGCGATGGACCAGCTGGAGGAGGGGCACCTGCAGGCCTGGCGCATCACCCATCCGACGCTGACGAACGTGATGCTGCTGGCGACGGCGGCGAACGCGCCGTTCACGCCGGCGATGCGGGAGGTCCGCGACGCGATCCAGCGCGAGGTGGCGCTACTGCGCGACAGCGGGATGATCCTGGCCGGCCATGCGGGCCCGCCACGCGCCGCGGTCGCCTGCGCGGTCTGACCGGAAGCACGTCACACGGGCGAGCGAGACGCCGGGCGCAGCTTTCGCCGCCACATCCCGGACGCAGAAGAGGCATTATGGAACCGCAGTGTGCTGCGGCCGGGCGCGATCAGCTGCGTGATGCGAGGTGGGCGGCGACGACGTCGGCCGCACGCTCGACGCCGGCGCGGTCGACGTCGAGGTGGGTGACCGCCCGCAGCGTCGTCGGCGACTCGACGCCCATGCGGATGCCCTCCTCCTGGAGCGCGGCGGCGATCGCCGGGGCCGTGGTGCGCGTCGCGGCGACGTCGATGAAGACCATGTTGGTCTCGACCTCGGGCGGCACGATGGCCACTCCCTCCAGCGCCGAGAGGCGGGCGGCGAGGATCTTGGCGTTGGCGTGATCCTCGGCGAGGCGGTCGACGTTGTGGTCGAGCGCGTAGAGGCCCGCGGCGGCGAGGACGCCGGCCTGGCGCATCGCCCCGCCCATCCGGTGCTTCCAGTCCCACGCCGCCTCGATGAACGCCGCCGAACCGGCGAGGACGCCGCCGACCGGGCAGCCGAGGCCCTTCGACAGGTCGATCCAGGCGCTGTCGAGCCCGGCGCAGAACCGCTCGGCCGACACCCCGGTGGCGACGACCGCATTGAGGAGCCGCGCGCCGTCCATGTGGGTGGCGAGGCCCGCCTCGTGCCCCACGGCACAGACCGCGTCGAGCGTTTCGACCGGCCACACCGCGCCGCCGCCGCGGTTGGTCGGCTGCTCGACGCATACCACGCGGCTGCGCGGGCGGCGCATGCGCGGGGTGCGCAGCGCGGCCGTCACCGCCGCCGCGTCGAAGATGCCGCGCGGGGCGTCGACGGTGCGGAACTGCGCCCCGGCGAAGGTCGACGCGCCGGCCCCCTCCGAGCCGAAGACGTGCGCCGAATCGGCGACGATGATCTCGTCGCCCGGCCGGCAGTGGACCACGAACGCGATCTGGTTGCACATCGTCCCCGACGGCAGGAACAGCGCCGCCTCCATCCCCAGCATCGCCGCAACGCGCTCGTTGAGGGCGATCACGGTCGGGTCCTCGCCGCGCTGCTCGTCGCCGACGGGGGCGGTGGTCATCGCCTCCAGCATGGCCCGGCCGGGGCGCGTCGAGGTGTCGGAGACGAGGTCGATTTCGATGGGTCGGGCCATGGGCCTGGGGCATCCTATGGAACTGAACGGACGCGCCGCGAACGGCGCGCGGGGGAGAAGGGGCGGGGAAGAGCGCTACGCCGCCTTGGGAGCGAGGTGGCTGAGGAAGGCGCGGGCACGGTCGGTCCGCGGCGCGCCGAAGAAGGCCTCCGGCGGCGCAGCCTCGACGATCTCGCCCGCGTCCATGAAGACGACGAGATCGGCGACGCGCCGGGCGAAGCCCATCTCGTGGGTGACGACGATCATCGCCTGCCCGGCGGCGGCGAGATCCTCCATCACGTCGAGCACCTCGTGCACCATCTCGGGGTCGAGCGCGGAGGTCGGCTCGTCGAACAGCATCACCTCCGGCTCCAGCATCAACGCTCTGGCGATGGCGACGCGCTGGCGCTGCCCGCCGGAGAGCTGGCCGGGGAACTTCCACGTCTGATCGGCGAGGCGCACGCGGGCCAGCAGGCGGTGCGCGCGCTCCAGCGCGGCATTCTCCGGCTCGCCGCGTGAGTAGATGGCGCCGAGGGTGAGGTTGTCCATCACGGTGAGGTGCGGGAAGAGGTTGAAACTCTGGAACACCATGCCGGTGCGAAGACGCACCCGGTCGAGCGTCTTCTGCGTGCCGTCGAGCGGCATGCCGCAGACGGTGAGCGCCCCCTCCTCGAAGCGCTCCAGCCCGTTGATGCAGCGGATGAGCGTCGACTTGCCCGATCCCGACGGGCCGCACAGCACCATCCGCTCGCCGGGGGCGAGGCCGAGGTCGATGTCGCGCAGGACGTGGTGCGCGCCGAACCACTTGTTGAGAGCGCGCATCTCGACGATGGGGCCCTCGGCCCGTGCCGTGCTCATCGCTCGGCCCTCCGTTTGCGGGCATTCGCCTGCCGCTCGATCGACCGCCCGTAGGCCGCCAGCGCCGAGCAGATGACGAAATAGAGGGCGAAGACGAAGATGTAGCCCTCCATGCCGTAGCGCACCCAGTTGGGGTCCTGCAGCGCCGTCTTGGTCGCGCCGAGCACGTCGAACAGGCCCAGGATGGAGAAGAAGGTGGTGTTCTTGAAGGCGCGGATGATGTCGTTGAAGAGCGCCGGGGTGGAGATCGCCATCGCCTGCGGCAGCACCACCTTGCGCATCCGCAGCCAGTAGCCGATGCCGAGTGCGCGCGCCGCCTCGTCCTGCCCCGCCGGCACCGCTTGCAGGCCGCCGCGCACCACCTCCGCCGCATAGGCGGCGAAGAAGACGATCATGCCCACCTCGGCGCGGATCAGCTTGTCGACGTTCATCCAGTCGGGCGTGAAGAGCGGCAGGATGAGGGCCGCGAAGAACAAGACGACGAGCAGCGGGATGCCGCGCACCACGTCGATCGTCAGGATCGACAGCCAGCGCACCGCCGGGAGTTGCGAGCGGCGGCCGAGCGCCAGCAGGATCGCGAGCGGCAGGCCGCCCGCGACCGTGCCGCCGAAGATGAGGAAGGTCAGCGGTAACCCGCCCCAGAGGTCGGTGCCGACTGGCGACAGGCCGAAGACGCCGCCCTTCATGAGGACGATGGAGCCCGCGAACAGCGCCAGCCAGCCGAGGATCTTGGCACGCGACGGCACCAGGCGGGAGGCCGACAGCACCGCCCACACGATCCAGATCGCGACGATGAGCGCGCCGCGCCAATGCTCGTCGTAGGGGTACGAGCCGAACAGCATGACGCGGTATTTTTCCGGCACCACGGCCCAGCAGGCGCCGGCGGCGTCGCGGCAGGCGGCACCGTCTCCGGGGGCGTACCACACGGCGTGGACGAGGCCCCACATGACGATCTGGTAGCCGAGGCCCAGCGCGATCACGGCCAGGATGACCGTGGCGACGCTGGTCAGCGGCCCGCCGAAGAGGCGGCGGAGCTGGACGGCGAGGCCGCGCGCGGCCACCGGCGCCTCGCGCGGCGGGGTCGACGAGGGGCGGGCGTAGGATCCGGGAGCGGCGAGGGACATCAGCGCTCCTTGATCTGCACGAGGGCGTTCAGCACGTTGGCGCACGCCGAGATGGTGAGGGAGATCACGAGGTAGACCGCCGCCATGACGCACAGCACCTCGATGGTGCGGCCGCTGTAGGTCAGCATCGTGTTGGACACGCTGAAGAGCTCCGGATAGCCGACCGCGACGCCGAGCGAGGAGTTCTTCACCAGCGAGACGTACTGCGCCGAGAGCGGGGGAATGATGACCCGCAGCGCCTGCGGGGCGACGACGCGGCGGTAGAGGTCCGCGCGCGGCAGGCCGATGGCGTTGGCCGCCTCGATCTGCCCCGAATCGACGCTGGCGAGGCCGCCGCGGACGATCTCGGCGATGAACGCCGCGATGTAGAACGAGAGGCCGAAGTAGATGGCGAGGAACTCGGGCGAGAGCGTCACCCCGCCGCGATAGTTGAAGCCCTTCAGCGCCGGCACGCTCCACCCGGCCGGGAAACCCGCCAGCGCCCACACCGCGACGGGCGGCACGAGGACCACGGCCGCCAGCACGAGGCGCGCCAGCGGGACACGGCGCCCGGTGCGTCGTCGCCGCCGGTCGAACGCGCGCGACAGGACGACCGCGGCGGCGATCCCGGCCGCGAGCGCCACCGCCACCCACATGAGGGTCGTCCCGTCCGCCGGCGCCGGCAGCGTCAGCCCGCGGTTGGAGGCGAAGCCGAGGCCGGCGAGCGACAGCGCGTCACGCGGCGAGGGGAGCGTCGCGAAGAAGGTGTACCAGAAGATGATCTGAACGAGCTGCGGCGTGTTGCGGAAGAGCTCGACGTAGACCCGCGCCACCCCCTCGACCAGCGGATTGGCCGACAGGCGCATGAGGCCGAACGCGGTGCCCAGCAGCGTCGCGGCGAGGATGCTGACGGCCGACAGCGCCAGCGTGTTGCCGAGCCCGACGCCCAGCGCCGCGAGGTAGGTCTCGCCCGCCTCGAAATGGAAGAAGCCCTCGCCGAGCGCGAACGGCGCCGAGGAGAGGAGATAGCCGAAACCCGACGTCATCCCCCGCGCGTCGAGCGCACTGCGCGCGTTGAGGGCGAGGAGCACGATCACGGCGACGATGCCGAGGACGAGCGCGCTCTGCCACAGCGTCGCCCTCAGGTTCTCGCGCCGGAATGGCGCCGCCAGGGCGCCGCCATTCGTCTTGGAAAATGTCGGCAAGGACATGGATCCTTCGGGTTTCGTCGCCGGCTCAGAACGGCGGCGAGTAGATGAGGCCGCCGTCGCCGTGCTGGGCGTTGATGCCGCGCTCCAGCTTGAGCGCCGACCCCATGCCGACGTTGCGCTCGAACACCTCGCCGTAGTTACCGACCTGCTTGACGACATTATAGGCCCAGTCCGGCTCCAGCCCGAGGCCGCCTGCGTCACCGTCGACACCCAGGAGGCGCTGCACGGCCGGGTCCTCGCTGGTCTCCTTCATCTCGTCGACGTTCTCGGACGTGACGCCGCTCTCCTCGGCCTGGAACATCGCGTAGACCACCCAGGTGACGATGTCGCGCCACTGCGGGTCGTCCTGGCGCACCACCGGGCCCATCGGGTCCTTGCCGAAGATCTGCTTCAGGATGACGTAGTCGTCCGGGTTCGGGGCGACCGCGGCGCGGGTCGAGGAGAGGCCCGAGGTCGACTGCACGGCGACGTCGCAGCGCCCGCCGAAGAAGGCGGTGTTGATCTCCTTCTGGTCCTCCAGCACGACGAGCGACAGCTCGATGCCGAAGGTCTTCTGGATGTCGGCGACGACGCGCTCGGAGGTCGAGCCGGGGCGCACGCACACGCTGGCGCCGTCGAGGTCGGCCACCTCGGTCACGCCGAGCTCCTTGGAGAGCATCAGGCCCTGTCCGTCGTAGAAGGTGGCGGAGACGAAATCGAGGCCGAGGTCGGTGTCGCGCGCGCGGGTCCAGGTGGTGTTGGCGACGGTCATGTCGACCTCGCCGGTCTGGAGCGCGGTCAGCCGGGTCTGATTGTTGGTCTTGAGGAACTTGACCTTTCCGGCGTCGCCCAGGACCGCGGCGGCGACCGCCCGGCAGGTGTCGATGTCGAGGCCGTTCCACTCGCCGCGGCTGTCGACGGCGGAGAAGCCGGGGCGGCTGCCGTTGACGGCGCAGGTGACGACGTCGGCCGCGCGCACGTCCTCCAGCGTCGTGGCGTGCGCGGCGCCGGTCGCGAGCGTCGCCAGCGCGGTGCAGGCGGCGATGAGACCGCGTGTCGATCGATTGGCCATCATTTCTTCTCCATACCTTCGAGGGTGTCGGTCTCATCGTCGGCCTGGGTGCCGGAGCGCCGCGAGTCTTCGAACTCGAGGCGCATCGCCAGGCCGCGGGCGAGGTGTTCGCGCATCAGGTTGCGCGCCGCGTCCTCGTCCCGCGCCTCGATCGCGGCAGCGATCTCGATGTGCTCGTGCAGGATCGAGTGGACGAGGGAGTGCGCGAAGTAGCGCGGCAGATGGAAGGCGAGGCGGAAGCGCAGGCGCATCACCCGCACCATCTCGCTGAGCGCGTAGTTGTCGGCCGAACTCAGCAGGCCGTTGTGGAAGTCGGTGCCGACGTCGTCGATCTCGCGCGGGGTGAAGGCGGAGGGGTCGCGCGCCATCACCCGCATGCGCGCGATGCAGGTGGAGAGCGCCGCACTGGGGCCGTTGCGGGCGGCGAGCGCGGCGGCGGTGTCCTCCAGCGCGGCGCGCACGGCGTAGACGTCGGCCAGATCGGATGACGTGAGGTGGCGCACGAAGGTGCCGCGCGCCGGCTTCACCGCGACGACGCCCTCCGATTCGAGCTGGCGCAGCGCTTCGCGCACCGGCATCCGCCCCATCCCGAGCGCGTCGGCGAGCTTGCGCTCCGACAGCGGCGTCTGCGGTGTCAACGACCCGCCGAAGATCAGCTCGACGAGGCGGCTATAGGCGCGATCACGCTCGAATTCGAACCCGCTCATGGACAGTCCTCTTGGCCCGAGAAGATTGGTCTACTGGTATACCGGTTGACAAGGGCATAGTGTAAGCAATTGTGCCGAAAGGGTATGCACGGTGCCTGGAGACGATCCGGCGCCAAGCCCACCCCCTCCCCGACCGCCTTTTTCCGCGAGGTTCGACCCCCTATGGACGCTCACGCTCCCAGCCTCTGGTGGACCGCCGTTCCGCCCGCGCCGTGCGAGACCCCGGAGGCGTTTCGCGCGCAGTTTCCCGCGCTGGAGCGGTGGACCTACCTCAACACCGCGTCGGTCGGGGTGATGTCGGCGCGGGCGGCGGACCGGGCGAAACGCGTGGTCGAGGCGATCTCGCTGGGCGACTTCTCCAAGGAGGAGGCGTCGCCGATGCTGGCTTCGGCGCGGGCCGGGTTCGGCGGCCTCGTCGGCGCGGCGGCGGACCAGGTGGGCGTCGTCAAGAACGTGTCGGACGGGCTCAACGCGCTGGCGACGGCGGTGCCCGGCGAGGGCGGTAACGTCGTCGTCTGCACGGCGATGGAGCATCCGAACAACATCTACCTGTGGCAGAAGATGGCCGCCGCCGGGGTCGAGATCCGCGACGTGCCGGCCGAGGACGGGCACATCCCCGCGCACGCGATGGCCGCCGCGATCGACGCCGAGACGCGCATCGTCACCGCCTCATCGGTGACCTTCACACCCGGCTTCCGCACCGATCTGGCGACCATCGGCCGGGCGGCGCGCGAGCGGGGCGCGTTCTTCCTGGTCGACGCGGTGCAGAGCTGCGGCGTCGTCGAGCACGATCTCGAGGCGGAATTCATCGACGGCCTCGTCACCTCGACGACGAAGAACCTCCTCGGCTCGGCGGGTCTCGGCTTCGTCGCGGTGGCGCGGCCGTGGATCGAGCGGCTGACCCCGGTCTACGTCTCGCGCTACGGCGTCGCGCGCGGCTCCGGCCACGAATCGGAGATCGAGAGCGCGCCGTTCGCCTTCGATCCGACGGCGAGCCGCTTCGAGGTGGGCAATCACAATTGGCCGGCGATCGCCGCCGCGGACGTCGCCATCGGCGAGATCGCGGCGCTCGGTCTCGGCCCGATCGCGCGCCACGCGACGGAGCTGGCGGACGCGCTGCGCGACGGGCTGGAGGCCGAAGGCTTCGCCGTCAACCGGCCGCGCGATCCGGCGCTGCGCACACAGATGGTGACGCTCGGCGTGCGCGGCGCGGGCACCGCCTACGAGACCGACGACCGCCGCCTCAACACCATGGCGCAGGCGCTCCGCGAGGCGAAGGTGCGCTTCTCGATCCGCCGCGGCCTGGTGCGCTTCGGCGTCCACGGCTTCAACGATGCGCGCGACGTCGAGACGGTGCTGCGGGTCGCTCGCGACGTCGCCTGACCGCCGCCAGAGGCCCGGTCCGTGCGGCTCGAACCGCCGGCATTGCCTCGTTGGATCGAACGCCGCGATCATTCGAGTGGCCCAGGCTCGGGCGCTCCATGGCGAGGCCGGACTCGAATGATCGGGTCGATGCGGCCCCGGTGTCCTCAGGGCGCGGCCACGACCGGGCCGCCCGGGCCGGGGACGTCCTCCCCCCGGCCGCTCCCCGTCACCACCCGGTTGCGCCCGTCGCGCTTGGCCTCGTAGAGCCGGGCGTCGGCACGGCGGATGAAATCGGCCAGCGTGTCGGCCGGCTGGGGGACCGCGGAGTGGCTGCCGATGCTGACCGTCAGCGCGCACGTCTGGCTGCCCTGGACGACGGGGGCCTCCTCGACCGCACGCCGCAGCGCCTCGAGCCGGGCCGTGAAGTCGGCCGGTGAGCCACCGAGGGTGAAGATCACGAACTCCTCGCCGCCATAACGGGCGAGCACGTCGCCGCCACGGCGGAAGATGCGCAGGCACAGCGCCGCCAGATGGCGCAGACACAGGTCGCCGAACACGTGCCCCAGCTCGTCGTTCACCGCCTTGAAGTGGTCGGCGTCGACCATCGCGATCGAGAACAGCCAGCCGTTGCGCTGGCACACGGCGAACTCCTCGGCGCTGCGGGCGTCGAAGTGGTGACGGTTGTGGAGGCCGGTCAGGCGATCGGTGATCGAGACCTCCTGCAGCTTGCCGTTGGCGGCGGCGAGGTCGTCGTTCAGCCGCTTCAGCTTGCGGTTCCAGTAGAAGACCAGCGCCAGCACCAGTCCGGCGCCGGCGGCGAGAACGAGAAGGCGCGTATAGTCCACCTGCCGCTCGATGCGGATCAGCATCTGCCGGCTGAGGATCGCCTGCACCGCGCTCTCGTCGAGGCTCGCCAGGAGCTTGGAGAAGATCGCGGCGAGCTGCGGCTTGTCCGCGTCCGTCGCGAAGGAGGCGCGCCAATCCTCGGCGATGCGGCCGGCGATCTTCACGTCACCCGCCCGCTCGGAGGCGATCAGATAGCCCAGGCTCGGCAACGTGCCGAGGGCGGCGTCGAGCGTCCCGTCGCGCACCGCCTCCAGCGCCTCGGCTTCCGAGTCCATCTCGACCAGCGTCACGTCCGGATAGCGGCGCGCCAGGATGTGGGCCGGGCTCTGTCCGGGCACCACGCCGACGCGCAGACCGGCGAGCCCGGCCATGCCCTCCACGAACGGGTCCTGCAGCTCGCTGACGACCGCCATCGGCAGCGACAGATAGGGGGCGGTGAAGTTCCAGGCCGGGCCGGGTTCGTTGCGCTCCATGGCGAAGGGAACGACGTCGCAGTCGTGCCGGGCGAGCAGCTCCGGGCCGAGGCCGCGGGTGGTCACGGGGACCACCTGCCAGGCGAAGCCGCCGCGCTCGGCGAGTTCGCCCATCACCTCGGCGGCGACACCGGTGAACGCGCCGTTGCGGTCGACGGCCATGTAGGGCGGGGACGCCGGGTCGATGCACACCTTCACGACGCCCTTGCTGTCGAGGTAGGCGCGTTGCTCGGTGGTCAGCATCGCGCGTTGGCGCTCGATCCCGGAGATCGACGGGCCGAGCCAGCGTGTCTCCAACTCGTTCCAGCGGCTGGTGGGGATTGCGGCCATGGTGCGGTCGATGATGCTGCGCACGAACGGGTAGCGCGGCGAGACGCCGAAGCGAAGGTCCTCCCGCTCCACCCCGTCCATCAGGAATTCGCCGCCGATCTCGATGTTGATGAGGCCGAGGTGGCGGATGATCGCATTGCCGTTCGAGAGCGCGATGATCGCCGCGTCCACCTCGCCGCCGGCGAGCGCCGCGACGATCTCTTCCTGCGTCGCATAGGTGCGCACGTCCGGCAGGCGGTTCTTCAGCGCCTCGGCATAGTAGATGTTTTCGCCGATGCCGACGGTGTGTCCGGCCAGTGACGGGAGGCCGCGGTACGGCCCGAACCCCGAGCGCACGAAGACCGCATTGGGAATACGGTAGTACTCGCGCGAGAACACCGTGAAGGCCTCTCGCGCCTCCGTGCGCGAAATGTTGCTGATGACGTCGATCTCGCCGGCCTTGAAGGCGGTGAGAAGGTTCGTCCAATTGTCGAACACCGGGTCGATCGCGAGGCCGGTGCGGGCGGAGATCTCGTGCGCCAGCTCCACCGCGAAGCCTTGGCCGCGCCCGTTGGCGAGGAAGCTGAAGGGTTCATAGTCGCTGATGAAGCCGACCTTGAGCGGCGGGGCGCCGGCGATGAAGGCCTGCTCCTCCGGAAGCAGGCGCAGCGGGCCGGCGGTGAGGATGCGCCCGTCGCGGTAGGAGAGCCAGCGCTCGGTGATCGCGGCGAGATCGGCGGTCGGGATCGCCGCGACCGCCTTGGTCAGCACCGCATGCAGCATCTCGCGGTCGCGATCGCCGGGCACGCGCAGGACCCCGAGGCGGAAGTCCTCCAGCGCCACTCCGGTGAGGGCGAGCGGGCCGACCGCCGCGACGTTGACGAAGCCGTTCTCGCGGGCGAAGAAATTGCCTGTCATCTCCGCGGCGATCACCGCGTCCACCCAGCCGAAGGCGAGCGCGGCCATCAGGTCGCGATAGGTGTCGTAGACCACGGGCTCGATCCCGGCGGCGACGAGGGCGGGGGTGTAGTAGATGTCCTTGATGACGCCGACGCGCCGCTCCGCCAGGGTCGCGACGTCCACCGGGCCGGTCAGCGGCCGGTCGACGTTGTGGAAGACCATGGTACGGCGCAGGTGGTAGGCGTCGGTGAAGGCGGTGAAGGGGAGCCGCTCGTCGGTGCGTGAGATGTCGGCGATGGCGTCGAGGCCGCCGTCTCGGAACGTGCCGTAGATCTCGCGCCAGGCGCCCATACGCGGGATGATGCTCAGCCCGGTGATCGCCTCGATCCGGTCCAGGACGTCGATCGTCCAGCCGAGGTTACGGCCGTTGCGGAAGAAGGAATAGGGCTCGTTGTCGGCCACGACGCCGACGGTGATCGGCCGCTGCGCCGCGAGCCACTCGGTCTCCGCCTCGCTGAATGGCCCGGCGGTGGCGGCGCCGGTGCCGGCCAGCCAGCCGGCGAGAATCAAGCCGAGCAGCAGCACCTGGGCGCGCAGCACCAGCACCTGCGTCAATGAGGGTTGCGATCGCCTCAACGCCACTCGACCTCTTCCAGGACCGCATCCCCGAACTCACCACCGTCCGATGGTTAGGCCGCGCGCCGACTCCCGTCATTCCCTGGCGAAAGGTTAGCCGCTTTCGCCAATCGTTTCCAGGCGGTGCCCGGTTCCGCGGCGGACCGGGCCGATTTCTTCCGTGACCGTGGCGTCACTGCAAGTGTCCCGGCGCGGGCCGCGACCGGGGCGGACTCCAGGTTTCGGACCCCCCGAGTCCGGTGCTCGGCCGGTGAGCATGGTGAGATTACAATTTGGTCTTGTGAGATCTCACCAGCGGCATCTAAGCTGCCGCCATGCTCGATCGGGATTCACCCCTCCTCCCCGGCGCGGCCCCGCCCAAACCCGGCGCCAAACGCAGCTTCGCCGAGGAGCGCCTGCGCGAAGCCGTCATCACCTGCGAGATCATGCCGGGGACGAAGGTGTCCGAGGCCCGCCTCGTCAGCCTCTACGGGCTCAACCGGGCGGGGGTGCGCGCGTCGCTGATGCGGCTGGAGGCGGGCGGTCTCGTCGAAGCGATGCCCCGGCACGGCTGGCGCGTGCGCCCGGTCTCCGGCGCCTATATCGGCGAGGTGGTCGCCGCCCGCCGGACGCTGGAGCCGGCCGTCGCCACAGTGCGGCACGACCCGGCCCAACTCGACCGGCTCGACAATCTCGCCCAGGTCGCCGCCGTGCTGGCCGAGCGGCAGGAGCCGGGCGCGCGGTCCAGTCTGCGCAGCTACGAACGGGAATTCCTCGGCATCCTCGCCGCGCCGCTCGGCGACCTGCGGCGCCGCTGGCTGCACGAGGCGTGGGACCACAGCGAACGCCTGATCCGCTTCTTCGAGGCGGGCTCGGATCGCCGCGCCGGGGCGCCCGGCCGGGCCCCCCTCGTCGCCGCGCTGCGGGCCGCCGATCCGGCCGCCGTCACCGCCGCCCTCGGCCAGGCGCTCTACTCTTTCGAGGCCTTCGTCCTCGCCGCCCTCACCGAGCAGGACGTCGAAATCCGCCGCACGCCTCCGAAGACGACGCCGGCCACGGATACCGCCGCCGCCGGACGAGGCCTCGCGCCAGCACCGTCCCCGCGTAACACAAACCCCAGAAGAGGATCGCTCGAATGGACTGGAGACAAGGACTAGTCGCCGCGGCGCTCAGCGTCGCCGCCGGCCTCGCCGTCGCGCCGCCCGCGATGGCGCAGACGAAGGACACCCTCACCATCGACCTCGTCAACGAGCCTTCGTCGCTCGATCCGCAAGGTCAGTGGAACCCGGACAGCTACTACGTCTACCGCAACGTCTTCGACAACATGGTCACCCGCGACAACGACGGGACCATCGTGCCGCAGGTCGCCACCGAGTGGGAGCAGGTCTCCGACACCGAGGTGAAGTTCACCCTGCGCGACGACATCGTCTTCCACGACGGCGAGCCGCTGACCGCCGAGGACGTCGTCTACACCATCGAGCGGATCACCGATCCGGAGTTCGCCAGCCCGCAACTCGGCCAGTTCAACAAGATCGTGAAGGCCGAGGCGACGGGCGAGCACGAGGTCGTCCTCACCACCGACGGTCCCTATCCGGTCCTCCTGCCGCAGCTCGTGAAACTCTCCATCATCCCGAAGCACGTGGTGGAAGAGGTCGGCGACGACGCTTTCAACGCCGGCCCCGTCGGCAGCGGCCCCTACGCGTTCGACACGTGGCAGCGCGGCGTCTCGGTGACGCTGAAGCGCAACGACGACTATTGGGGCGACAAGGGTGCCTTCGGGACGGTCGTCTTCCGCGCCGTGCCGGACGGGGCGACGCGCCTCGCCGACCTGCAGTCGGGCGCGGCCGACGTGGTGGTGACGCTCGACAGCGACCAGGCCAAGCAGCTCGAGAGCTACCCCAACGCCAAGCCGCTGATCGTGCAGACCGAACGTGTCGGTTACTTCGCGCTCAACTCCACCAAGCCGCCGCTGGACGACCCGAAGATGCGCCTCGCCATCGCGCTGGCGATCGACAAGGAAGGCATCGTCGAGGGCATCCTGCAAGGCGGCGAGAAGGTGGTCGGCGAGCTGGTCGCCCCGGCGAGCTTCGGCTACGTCGGCGAGGTCGAGGCGTTCCCCTACGACCCGGAGCAGGCCAAAGCGCTGATTGCCGAGGTGGGCGACGTCGCCCAGACGCCGATGAAGCTCGCCACCTCGCCCGTCTTCGACCAGAAGATCGTCCAGGCGATCCAGCAGATGCTGACCGACGTCGGCCTCGACGTCGAGATCGAGATGACCGACATGGCCACCTGGCTGAAGAACCAGCAGGTTTCCAACGAGGAGGCGCCGATGCTGACCTTCTCGCGTTGGTCGTGCGCCTGCCAGGACGCCGACGGCATCATGTTCTCGCTGCTGCACTCGTCGTCCAACTGGTCGCGCTACAGCGATCCGGAGATCGACGCGCTGCTCGAGAAGGGTCGCTCGGCGCTCGAGGATGGCGACCGGCTGGAGGCCTATGGCAAGCTGCATGAGCTGGTGAAGGAAGACGTGCCGATCATCCCGCTCTACCAGGCGGCGATCATCTACGGCGGGGCCGCCGGGCTCGACTGGCAGCCGACCGCCAACGAGAGCATGTTCCTCAACCGCATGAGCTGGTCCGAATAGGACCGCGTCGTGAGGCCCCGCGCGGGGCCTCACTCCCTCGCGCATTCCGGCGCGCACCATGGAAAGGGACCAAGGTGAAACGCTTGACCTCACCGCTCCTGGCTCTCGCGTTCGGTATCGCGATCGCCGGGGCGACGGCCGCCCTCGCCCCGGCCGAGGCGAAGGATCGGATCACGATCGACCTCGTCAACGAGCCCTCCTCGCTCGACCCGCACGGTCAGTGGAATCCGGACAGCTACTACGTCTATCGCAACATCTTCGACAATCTCGTCACCCGTGACGACGAGGGGACGATCGTCCCGCAGCTCGCGACGGCGTGGACCCAGCTCTCCGACACCGAGGTCGAGTTCACGCTGCGCGACGACGTCACCTTCCACGACGGCACGTCGCTGACGGCCGCGGACGTCGTCTATTCGGTGGAGCGGATCACCGATCCGGAGTTCGGCAGCCCGCAGCTCGGCCAGTTCAACAAGATCGTCAAGGCCGAGGCGACCGGCGACCACACCGTGGTCCTCACCACCGACGGCCCCTATCCGGTGCTCCTGGCGCAGCTCGTCAAGCTCTCCGTGGTGCCCGAGCACGTGGTCGAGGAGGTCGGCGACGACGCCTTCAACCTCAGCCCCGTCGGCAGCGGCCCCTACCAGTTCGACGAATGGCGGCGCGGCGTCTCCGTCTCGCTGACCCGCAACGACGCCTACTGGGGCGACGCGGGGCCGTTCGCGACCGCCCTCTTCCGCGCTGTGCCCGACGCCTCCACCCGGATGGCGGACCTGCAGGCCGGCACCGCCGACCTCGTCGTCAGCCTCGACAGCGACCATGCCGGCCAGCTCGAGGCGACGCCGGGCGTGAAGCCGCTCGTGGCACAGACCGAGCGCGTCGCCTTCCTCGGTCTCAACACGATGAAGCCGCCGTTCGACAATGCCGACCTGCGCAAGGCGGTTGCCTACGCGATCGACAAGGACGGCATCGTCGAGGGTATCCTGGCGGGCGGCGAAGAGGTGGTCGGCGAGTTGATCGCGCCGGGAAGCTTCGGCTGGGTCGACGGGATCGAGCCCTACCCCTACGACCCGGACAAGGCCAAGGAGCTGATCGAGGCGGCCGGCGCCACCGGCACCGAGGTCGTGTTCGACACCTCGCCCGTCTACGACCAGCGCATCGTCCAGGCGGTGCAGCAGATGCTCGCCGACGCGGGCTTCGACGCCAAGATCAGCCTGACCGACATGTCGACCTACCTCGGCAAGGCGCGCAGCCCCGAAGTGACGGATCGCCCGCAGATCAGCTTCGGCCGCTGGTCGTGCGCCTGCCAGGACGCGGACGGCATCATGTACCCGCTGCTCCACTCCAGCAGCTCCTGGTCGCGCTACCAGAACCCCGAGATGGACGCGCTCCTCGACGAGGGCCGCTCCTCGCTCGACGACGCGACCCGCCTCGCCGCCTACGAGAAGGCGCACCACATCGCCAAGGACGAGGTGGCGATCCTGCCGCTCTACCAGGCGGCCGTGATCTACGGCGCGCGCGAGGGGCTGGCGTGGCAGCCGACCGCCAACGAGAGCCTGTTCCTCAACCGCATGGGTTGGCAGGACTGATGGCACCCCGGGCCTGACCGATGCTGTTCTTCGTCCTCCGCCGCCTCGGCCAGGCCGCCATCGCGATCTTCGGTGTCATGACGCTGGTGTTCTTCATCCAGCGTCTCACCGGCGATCCCACCTACCTCCTCGTTCCCGAGACGGCGACGCAGGCCGACATCGACGCCATGCGCGCCTCGCTCGGCCTCGACCGGCCGCTGATCGTGCAATACGTCGCGTTTCTGGGCGATATCCTGCACCTCGACTTCGGCCGGTCCTACATCCAGCGCATCCCGGTGACCGACATCATCGCCGCGCGCCTTCCCTACACGCTGCAACTCGCCGCCGGCGCGCTGCTGGTCTCGTTCGGGCTGGGCGTCCCGCTCGGCGTCGTGATGGCGCTGGGGCGCGGCAAGGCGCTCACCCAGCTTCTCTCGGGCTTCGTCTTCGCCTCGCAGAGCATGCCGACCTTCTGGTCGGGCATCCTCTTCATCATGGTGTTCGCCGTCGGCCTCGGCTGGCTGCCGCCGTCCGGCGCGGGGGGGCTCGCCAACCTCGTCCTGCCGTCGGTCGCGCTGGGCCTCCTGTCGATGGCGACCTTCGCGCGCGTCACCCGCACCGCCGTGCTGGAGGAACTGTCCAAGGACTATGTGCGCTCGGCCCGCGCACGCGGCGTCGGCCTCGGACGGCTCTTCTTCCGGCATCTCCTGCGCAATGCGGCGATCCCGGTGATCTCGGTCGCGGCGCTGGAAATCTCGCAGCTCCTCGCCGGCGCGGTGATCGTCGAGACGGTGTTCGCCTGGCCGGGCCTCGGGCTTCTGACCGTGCAGTCCATCGTCTCGCGCGACTTCCTGGTGGTGCAGGCGATCGTCCTCATCGGCGCGTTCGTCACCATCGCGTTGAACTTCACCGCCGACATCCTCTACAGCGTCGTCGACCCGCGCATCCGGCTCGACGGGGCGCGGCCGTGAGCGCCGCCGGACCCGCGGTGCGCCCCCGCCGCCGCCCCTCCTTCAAGGTCGGCATCTGGCCGTTCGTGGCGATCTTCTTCGCGTTCGTCGTGGTCGCGGTCTTCGCGCCGTGGCTCGCGCCGTACAATCCCAACGCGCAGAACCTCATGGGCCGCCTCAAGCCGCCCGGCGTCGAGGCGCGCAACTTCTTCTATCTCCTCGGCTCGGACGAGCTGGGGCGCGATCTCCTCAGCCGCATCATCTTCGGCGCGCGGATCTCGCTGTCGGTGGCGATCCTCTCGGTGGGCCTGTCGTCGATCGTCGGCACCGTCCTCGGCATGGCCGCGGGCTACTTCCGCGGCATCGTCGAGACGGTGATCATGCGCATCGTCGACATCTTCCTGTCGGTGCCGGCGATCCTTCTCGCCATTATCACCGTCGCGGTGCTGGGGCCGGGGTTCACCAACGTCGTCATCGTGCTGGCGCTCACCCGCTGGCCGCGCTACGCCCGCGTCGCCTACGGGCAGACGCTGTCGGTCGCGGGAATGCCGTATGTGCGCATCGCACGCTTCATGGGTGCGGGGCCGGGGCGGGTGCTCTTCTTCCACATCCTCCCCAACATCATCGGCCCGCTCACCGTCGTCGCGACGCTGGAATTCGGGCTGATGGTGCTGTTCGAGGCGGGGCTCTCCTTCCTCGGCCTGGGCGTGCAGCCGCCGACGGCGAGCTGGGGCGCCATGCTGAGCGTCGGCCGCAACTATGTCGCCACCGCGTTCTGGATCGCGACTTTTCCGGGGCTCTGCCTCTTTCTCCTCATCCTGTCGGTCAACCTGATCGGGGACGCCCTGCGCGACCGGCTGGATCCAAAGTCGAGGTGACACGATGAATTTCGAGGGCGAGTTCGAGGGCAAGTCGGTCGTCGTGACCGGCGCCTCGGGCCTC
>NZ_CP094831.1 GCF_022865125.1 Acuticoccus sp. I52.16.1
CGATGCGCACGGTCGACGAGGTGCGCGTCGCGCTGGGCGAACTCGCCCCCGCCGAGGCCGAAGAGCTCAACGCCAACCTCCTCGACCAGGTGCCGCTGCGCCGCGTCGGCGACACGCAGACCGTCCTCGTGCTCGCCGCCCTCGACCGCGCCCTCCCGCTCGACGTCGTCGCCGAGACCGAGCCGGCCGACGGCGAGCGCCTGAGGTCGCTGCTGATCGGCCTCGACGGGGCGTGGTCGGACGGGGGCGAGGTCGGCGAGCCGGACGGGCGCGCCGCGCGCCGCATGCGCTTCGGCAGCCGCAACGACGCCGCCTCCCGCGTGCAGCTGTGCGCCGTGCAACTGCGTCTCGCCGTCCCCGGCACCATCCGCCTCACCCGCCTCGCCATCGAACCGGCGGCCTGAGGATGGGAGCGCCTCCGGTCGCGGCGAGGGCGCCGCACAGATCAGGATCCGAGCGATGATCGACGACGCGCTGAGCATCGATGGCGTGCTGCTGCGCTTCGGCGGCGAGGATACGCTGCTGGGCATCATCGACCTGGTGCGCCGCGCCCCCTCGCCGAACGCCGTCACCGCCATCCGCCGCGAGATCGCCCGCCGCATCGCCACCGGCGACGACGTCGCCACCTACCGCGCCGTCGACGCGCTGCTCGGCTACGAGGCGGGCAGCGTCAAGGCGCCGGTGCTGGTCGCCGCGCTCGCCGAGAGCGTGCGCGGGGACAGCCTGCGCGGCGGCCTCGCCGCCTATCCGCCCTACAACGTGCTCGCCTATGTCGGCGCCAACCTTCCCTCGGTCCACGACGCCACCTTCCGCGCGCTGATGCTGGAGGCGACGGCGCGCAACCCCGAGCTCGCCCTCTCCGCCCCGGTCTGGGCCGGGCCCGAGGAGCGCGGCCCCGCCTACGGCCTGCTGCTCGGCCACGTGAAGCGGGACGGGCTGACGGCGCGCGCGGCGATGGCGCTGCTGCGCCTCGCCCGGCGCATCTCCGACGGCGTCTTCGCCACCACCTTCAACGCGCTGTGGCTGATGATCCCGGCCTCCGACCCGGCCAGCGCCGAGGTGATCGAGGCGCTGGGCGTCGCCCTCCTGGAGGCCGGCGCCCAGGAGAGCGGGCTCGCCGGCATGCTGACGGCGGCGCGCGAGCGGGCGCCCACCCCGGCGCTGACCTACACCTGCGCCATCATCGACACCCGCTGCGAGCGCCTCGAGGCCGCCGCCCGCGCCTTCCGCAGCCTCGAGGGGGACGCCGCGTTCGGCGCCAAGGCGCGCATCGCGGCGAGCCGGATCGACCTGCTGCTCGCCTATCGCGGCTTCGCCAAGGCCTCGCCTCGGCGCCAGCGCACCGAGCTGGCCGGCCTCCTCGCCACCGCCGCGGCGGCCGAGGCGCCGGTGCCGCAACCGCTGGCGCTGGCGCTCGGCATCGTCGCCCTGCGGGCCGAGATGCTGGAGGTGCTGCCGGAGCTGAAGGCCGTCGCCGCCAAGACCGAAGGCGGCGCCGAGGCGCTCGCCGGTGCCCTCGCCGAGGCCTTCGAGGAGGAGCTGCGCCACCCCGCCGCCAAGCCGGAGAAGCTGCCCGCCGGCGTCGAGGCGCGGCTGAAGCGCATCTGCGCCGGTTTCCGCCGCGCCGGCCGTGGCCACGCCGCCTACATGCTGCGCACGCTGCTGGGCGCGCCCGACGGCGTCCAGAACCCGGTCGAGGCGCTCGACCATTACTTCGCCGCCGTCACCGCCGGCGACCTGATGGAGGGCCGCCCCGGCCTCGCCCCGATCACCCGCCTCTATGCCGACACCCTCGCCGGGGTGAGCTGGCCGACGAGCCCGGCAGGCCTGCCGTGGCCCTACTACGAGCTGCCCAACCTCTCGGGCGCGCGAAACGACTGGCCGCGCATCTCGATCATCGTGCCCTCGTTCAACCAGCGCCAGTACGTCGAGGAGACGATCCTCTCGATCCTCCATCAGGGCTATCCGAACCTGCAGATCATCGTCTACGACGCGGTCTCGACCGACGGCACGACCGAGATCCTGGAGCGCTACCGCGAGGCCTTCGACATCCTCGTCGTGGAGCCGGACGCGGGCCAGTCGGACGCCATCAACAAGGGCATGGCCCGCGCCGACGGCGACCTGCTCTACTGGCTCAACACCGACGACATGCTCGCCCCCGGCGCGCTCCACGCCGTCGGCGCCACCTACGCCGAGACCGGCTCGGACGTCATCGCCGGCTACTGCATCGAGACCACCAACCGGATGATGCGCCTCCTCAACCTGCCGCAGGCCGAGGAGCGGGACTTCACCCCCGACCAGATCACCGACCTGTTCGGCCGCTGGCTGAAGGGCGATTACTTCTACCAGCCGGAAGTCTTCTTCACGAAATCCATCTGGGACCGGGCCGGCGGCGCCGTGCGCCAGGACGCGCACTTCGCCATGGACTTCGAGTTCTGGCTGCGCTGCACCCGGCTGGGTGCCACCTACACCCGCGTGCGCGCCCCCATCGCCTTCTTCCGCAAGCACGCCGAGCAGAAGACCGACGACCTGCCCGACTGCATCGACGAGCAGGCCGGCATGATCGTCGAGAGCGGCTTCGCCGAGACGCTGCCCGAGCGGCGCGCCGCCGTCGCCCGCCTCGCCCAGCGCTTCGCCGAGACCGGCACCCGCGTCGCCGTCGTCTCCAAGCGCTATTCGAAGATCTTCGCCGCCAACGTCCACACCGAGCTCGACACCCACGAGACGCGCTACCAGGTCGAGTTCTACGACAGTCCCGAGGCGTTCGACCCCGCCCAGGCCGACCTGATCATCAACCTGTGCCACGTCCTCGCCGACTATTCGGACACGCTGCGCTACCGCCATCGCGGCTTCCAGGGCCCGATCGTCGGCTGGTTCTGGGACAACCATCACACCTATTTCGAGAACGCGCACGCCGCCCGCGTCGCCGACTTCGTGTGCCCCAGCCACGTGCTCTTCGCCGACTATCTGCGCAATCGCGACGCCGTCTTCATGGAGACGGTGCCCTTGTGCGTCACCCAGTGGACCGCGCGCAACGCCCGCACGCTCTACCGGCGCTGGGGCCTGTCGGCGCGCGACGACCGCCTCTACGGCGGGTTCGTGCGCTACAACATGGGCTCCAAGCGCAACCAGCTGGTGCTCGACCTCATCGGCACCGACCGGCCGCACGCGCTCTATCTGCTCGACGAGATGAACCTCGCCCCCTACTTCGGCAAAAGCGCCGGCGAGCGCTTCGCCGACTGGTGCCGCTACAAGACCTCGCTGTGCCTGCCGCTGCGCAACGACCTGTCGCAGCGCTTCTTCGACGCCTGGCTGACCGGGCAGATCCCGGTGGTGCCGCGCGGCCTGGTGCCGGCGCTGGAATTCCTCGGCGCGGACGCCCTCGAGCGCCACGTCGCCGTCTTCGAGGACTACAGCCCCGACGCCGTCCACGCCGCCCATGCCGAGGCGCTGGAGAAGTTCGACGCCGCCGGCCAGGCCGGCGCCGACGCGCGCCACGCCCTCGCCCGCGACCACCACATGTTCGCCAACCGCGTCAGCGAGATCATCGACAAGGTGCTCGCCGCGGCCGGCTGACCCGCCTCGCCTCGCCCCCTCCCGTGCCGCGTCCCGGCGCGGACACGATGCCGCGTCCCGGCGCGGCAAGGCCGGAGGCAGACACGATGCCGCGGCCCGGCCCGCCGCCGGCAGGCAGCAACGCCCGCCACGCGCGCCGAGTCCGCCGGGAATGCGGGAAACTTTCGTTTGGGATTGGGATAATTCCAGACTATGACGGCGCGATGTAGAAGTATTCAAAATCCATAATACTTGCCGAGACTTGATTGATCTTCCCCGGACCCTTACACGAAGACGGACGGCCCTGAAGGATCGGCGCGACGCCCTCCCCGACCGGCCGCCTTCGCGACGTCCCGGACGGGTTTTCATGATCGTTTGCCACTGCAACATCATCAAGCGGACCGAGATCCGCGAGGCCGTGCGCAGCATCCTCGCCGCCGATCCCTCCGGCCGGCTGGAACCCCAGTACGTCTATCGCGAGCTGCAAAAGCGCGGTCGCTGCTGCTCCTGCTTCCCCCTCGTCTCGTCGATCGTCGAGGAGATGCTGCAGGAGGCCATGCACGAGATCGAGAACCCGGTGTTCGGCGCCCGCGCCCCCAGCGCCGCCGTCCGCGGCGCCTGACGGCCCGTCCGCCGGCCTCCCGCACGTCCGCCTCACGCCCACGGGTCGCGGCCGAAGCCCCTCAGTTTCTTGAATTACTCTAAATAAAATGTGTTGACGGGCCCCCTCGCGAGCCGGCATCACACCCCTTCGACGATGCGGCCAATCAGGGGGCAGGAATGAAGGGCAAGCCAATCGTGATCGAGCGCCTCAACCAGGCGCTGTTTCTGGAACTCGGTGCGGTCAACCAGTACTGGTTGCACTACCGCCTCGCCGAGGACTGGGGCCTGGGCAAGCTCGCCGACAAGGAGCGCGCCGAGTCGATCGAGGAGATGCACCACGCGGACAAGCTGGTGCAGCGCATCATCTTCCTCGAAGGCCACCCCAACCTGCAGACGGTCGCCCCGCTGCGCATCGGCACCAACGTGCGCGAAGTGCTGGAGGCCGACCTCGCCGGCGAGTACGAGGCGCAGAAGACCTACGCCGAGTCCCGCGAGATCTGCGACAAGGAAGGCGACTACGTCTCCAAGGAGCTGTTCGACCAGCTGCTGATGGACGAAGAGGGCCACATCGACTTCCTCGAGACCCAGCTCGACCTCCTCAACAAGATCGGCGACGAGCGCTACATGCTCCTCAACGCCAAGTCCGCGGACGAGGCCGAATAGAGCGCCCGCCGGCGGCGAGGCCCCGCGGGGTCGTCGCCGACCGGCCGGGGCCCGCGGGCACCCCGATCGACGGATTCGATCCTTCGAGGAGCCCGAGGGAGAAGGGCGCTAGAGCACGTTCAATGAACTTGCGTTCGCCGCCCGCGCTCCAGACGTTTGGTATGCGCGCGTTCCGGGCGGAAAACCGGCTCCACTTTTCCTGAACGCGCTCTAGGCGTCGGGGAAGCCGGCGAGGCGGTCCAGGCGCGCGACGACGCCCGGGTAGCGGTCCAGGAAGGCGAGCTCGGCGTCGATGCCGGCGCGGAAGGCCTCCAGGTCGCGGGACTCCAGAAAAGCGCGGTAGAGCAGCGTCAGCTGGTCCCGCGCCGGGCTCAGCTCGGTCGACAGCACCGGCTGGCAGCAGAACTCCGCCCGTCCCGTGCGCCGCGCCACATAGGCCGAGACCGTGTCCGCGTCCGCCCCGTCGAGGCACAACAGGTCGTCCGCGCTCCGGGCCAGCGGCAGCATCCCCTGCACGTAGCGCGCCCACAGGACCCGCGCGAAGTCGAGCCCGAACCCGTCCCGGCGCGACAGGCTCTCGGCCACCCGCGTCGGGTCGCGCAGCACCAGGAGGTGGGTCGGCGCCACGCCCATCCGCGCCGCCGCCCGCTGCCACACCGGCACCGTGCGGCAGATGCGGGGATCCTTCAGCACCCACCCCGCCCCGTTGCCGATCGGCGCGGTCTCGCCCTCCGCCTCGCCGCCCTCCGCCTCGCGCCCGCCGGCGTCGAGCGCCACCAGCAAGTGCTGCAGCGTCCGGGCGTGATGGTCGATGAAGGCGGCGCTGCGGGTCTCCAGGCCGGTGGGGCCGAGCGCCGACCAGCTGAGGCCGAGGCGCGACAGGAGGTCGTTGTGCCAAGCGACCAGCTCCAGCGGCTCGTAGTGGCCCTCCGGGTTGGAGCGTGCCGACCCGGCCATCGGCGTCCCCGGCACGACGAAGCCGTTGCGCACCATCTGCCGCGCCAGGAAGCTGGTGCCGGAGCGGTGCATGCCCACCACCAGCGTCATCGGCGCGCGCGGCGCCTGGTGCGGCAGCGCCTCGGGACGCTGCGCGGTGATCTGCGCCAGCACCTTGGCCCCGTCGGTCGGGCGCTGGTTGTCCTCGCTGCGCAGCGTCGCGATCATGGAATCCAGCGCCGTCGGCTGCATCAGCCGCGGCAGCGTGCCGAGGTAGACCGGCGGCCGCTCGGGCGCCAGCACGAAGGGCCGCCCCGTCTCCTGCTCGAAGGCGGCCTTCAGCGTCTCGCCCGCCCCGCGCACCTTGGCCGACGTCGTCGTGCCGCCGTGGTGCTGGTGGAAGGTCGCCTCGCCCAGCGGCACGACCAGCGGCCGCCCCTGCTCCGACAGGACGCGGGTGTAGAAGTCGCAGTTGGCGAGCCCCCCGCCCGGCAGCGTGATCGCCTCGTCGTAGCCGCCGAGCGCCTCGAACAGCTCGCGCGGCACCATCAGCGCGCACGACTCGGCCATCGGCCCGAACCAGCCGCGCCGGCTGGACCCGGCCCAGCACGAGACGTTGAAGAGCTGCGGCGGGCGGTTGGGGAAGTCGATGCTCTCCAGCAGGCCGTCCTCGATCGCGGCGCTGTGGGTGCCGTCCGGCACCGCCACCTGCTGCGGCCGGCGGCCGAGGTGGCGCCCGTGCACCGCCATCACCGCCCGCTGACTGATGCGGATCGTCTGGCGGGCTCGCTGCAGGATGCCCGCCGAGAGGATGCGCGCCCCGTCCACGCAGATGAGGACGTGCGTGCCTCGCGTGCGCCGAACCGCCCGGTTGATGGCCACCGGGAGGGGGAAGTTCTCGCTCTCCAGCGTGTAGCGGAGGTTGGTGGGAAAGCCCGCCCGGTCGGCCTCGGTGAGGGTCTCGTCCGAGGGCATCTCGGCCAGCTCGATTTCGTAGTGCTGGGGGTCGAGGTGCTGGTAGGCGGGGGCGAGCGAGGCGACGGTGCGCGGCAGCTCGCGCCGCATGCGGTACCCGATCACCACGACGGAGATCTGTGGCGGTTTGGCGGCCGCGCTCATCGCGCCGGCCCGCGGAGGGCGGAGGTCGGGGGCGAGGGGATCGGGCGCGCGAGGATCGGGAGGCGCGCAGGAGCGGGGGCCGGGCGGCGGTCAGCCATCCGGCGAGACGGTCTTGAAGGTCGTGCCATGGAGGAAAAAAGAAACGCGAGGCTCATGCAAAAAGTAGCGGTCCCGACCCGACCAGGACCAGAAAGACGAAGGCGTTCCGCGCAAGGCCGGCAATCAGACCCCGCGAGCCAGCCCGTCATGGGCCGCGCCCGGCGAACCCCGAGAATGCCCCAGCCTCCGGCACTAATCAATCGTGGCGATAGGGTGGCTCAAGATGAATTGACCATCCGTTAGGGTTGAAAGACCGACGTCCGCGTCACCGCAACCAAGAGTTTGCCGCCCGAGATCCTCCACGCCGCCCGCCGGGGCCGATCAAACGAGACCCGCCGGGTCCATGATCCAGCAAATATTGCATTCCTGAACGATCGAGCCGAGCCTTCGACTATCCCGACAGAATTCATTTCTTATCCTGGCACAAAGGACGCCCGGGATCGACAAACCAGGCCAAGGCTCGCCGGAAGAATGCCGCCGCGCATGAGAACGGCACCGGAATTGACGCCGGTGTGACAAGAAAATCTCTACCTGCGATAGAGAAAATCGGCCCTCTTTCGCGCGGCGCGGCGCGGCGCGGTGGCCGGGCGGGGCGGGACGCACGCTCAGCGCGGCGGCGGCGCGTCCACGAAGATCGAGGCCGCGCCCTCGGCGAGCCCGGCCCGCCAGTCGACCCCGGTGCTCTTGTAGGCCAGTTTGTGGCGAAACTGGACGATCTTGCGCACCTCCTGCACCGGGTGGACGACGAAGCCGTCGAACCAGGGGCGCTGCTCGGGGGTGCGGTACATGCGCGTCATGATCGCCGGCCCCGTCACGGCCCAGACGTTGTTGGAGATGCGCTGCTCGATGTTCTCGACCGCCTGGCGGATGACCTTCTCGTAGAGCGGGTCGCGCGCGGCGCGCACGAAGAGGAAGTCGTTGGCGATGCGCACCTCGCGCGTCATCAGCATGCCGCGGGGAGCGTCGGCGATGAAGCCGGCGAGGTTGCCGCCGTTCTCGCTGTCGGCGTCGACGTAGACGCCGCCCTCCTCGTAGAGGGCGCAGTAGCGGAAGAGGTCGGCCTGCATGGCGGGGATGGCGCAGGCGCGGTAGGCCGCGAGGGTGCGCGCCTCGAAACGCTGGGCGATGTAGGCCTCGGCGTCGGCCTCGGTGAAGCGTCGGTAGACGAAGTCGGGATCGGCCTTCCAGGTGTCCATGAGGGCGGCGACTTCGGCGGGCGGCTCCGGCGAGTTCCAGAACTGAAACAGGTTGTGGGCGATCATGCGGGCTCCCGGCCAGGACGTCGCCTCTTCATAGCCACAATCTCCCCTCCGGCGCGAGCCATCGACGGGATAGGTCCGGTTTATATGGTTTACACCGCTCCGGTCCGCTTTGAACCTCTGAACCGATATTCATGAACCGGACGGGGGCCGGTCCACGAAGGGCACACCCGAACCGTACCGGTTCGGGTGATCTTTTTCGGTGCTACCGCTTCGCTGCTCGAGCACGCCCGACCCGTACCGGTTCGGGTGATCTTTTTCGGTGCTACCGCTTCGCTGCTCGAGCACGCCCGACCCGTACCGGTTCGGGTGATCTTTTTCGGTGCTACCGCTTCGCTGCTCGAGCACGCCCGACCCGTACCGGTTCGGGTGATCTTTTTCGGTGCTACCGCTTCGCTGCTCGAGCACGCCCGACCCGTACCGGTTCGGGTGATCTTTTTCGGTGCTACCGCTTCGCTGCTCGAGCACGCCCGACCCGTACCGGTTCGGGTGATCTTTTTCGGTGCTACCGCTTCGCTGCTCGAGCAGGCCCGAACCGAACCGGTCCGGGTGATCTTCGTCCGTGCTGTCGCTGCGCTCCGCGAGCTGGCCCGAACCGTACCGGTTCGGCCGGTCTGCCCGGGTGGTGCGATGGTCCGCGACCACCATCCCCGATGGGCCGGCGCAACGCCATGTCGACAGCCCCGGAATGAAAAGACGCCGGGGCGCCGGGGGCGCCGGCTCAGTAGCAGACGCGTTCCTTGACGATCACGTAGGCGCCGCGGCGGGGGGACCAGCGCTCGGTGCGCTCGATGTAGCATTCGCGCTGCACCACCACCCGGGGCTGCGACGCCGCGCTCGCGGCCATCGCGCCGAGGGCGAAGGCGCCGAGACCGATGGCGGCCGCCGTGCCGGCATGGCGGCGATGGCGGTGACGATGACCGACCGTCTCGACGTCCGAGGCGGCGGCGATGGCGGCGGTGCCGGCGGCGGGGCCGAGCGGCGCGGCGCTGGCCGGGCCGGTGACGGCGACGGAGCCCAGGGCGATCGCGAGGGCGGTCGAAGCGGCGATGATGATCTTCGTCATGTTCGTTGCGTCCTTTGTTTTCGGCTCCTGCCGACACACCGAAGATGGCGCCGACCGCGAACAACCACTGTGCGTTGCGTCACACGCGGCACGTTCGCCGCAAACCCGGGCGCCGGCAGCCTCCCAGCCCCCCAGTCCCCCGCGAACCGGGTGCCGCGAATTTCAGGCGCCGGCCAGCAGGCGCAGCGCCCGCAGCGCCGGGCCGACGTGGCCGCGCCGCAGCCGGGCGACGACGCGGCGCGCCTCGCCGCGCTTCAGCCGGCGGTGGATCGCGCGGGCGTCGGCCTCGGCGATGCCGCCCGCCGCGCGCACCTCGCGGAAGATCGTCATGTAGTCGGCGAGGTCGCGGGCGGAGCGGTTGTAGGCGCGGCTGAGCTGGCCCTCGTGCAGGCGGATCGTGGTCAGCGTGTCGTGGAGGTAGGCGATGGGCGCTTCCTGGAGGGTGCGGACCAGGAGGTCGTAGTCGGCCGCGTGCTTCAGGTCGGGGCGGAAGGGGTGGCGCTCGAAGTGCGCGGTGCGGGTGAACGAGCCGCTGATCGTCCAGTAGCAGCCGCGCTCGAAGGCCCGCCTCACCGCCTGCGGCGAGGGGTGGGTCAGGCTGACCGCGCCGGTGCGCTCGCCGCGGCGGTGGAGGGTACCGGCGGCGTCCATATGGTCGACGTCGGCCCAGAACATGGGCACCTCGGGGTGGGCGGCGGCGAGCGCCAGGAAGCGGGCGCAGTGGTCGGGGGCGAGCGTGTCGTCCTGCATCAGGACCACGGTGAAGGGCGTGTCGATGGTGGCGATATGGTGCCGCAGCGAGGCGTAGAGGCCCATGTTGGCGGGGTTGGTGCGGACGGTGACGCGGCGGTCGCGGGCGGCGGCGGCGTGGGCGATGGCCGGTGAGGCGTCGCGGCTGGCGTCGTCGACGAGGAGGAGGCGCAGGTTGCCCGCGCTCTGGCGCAGGACGCTGCCGATGGCCGCCTCCAGGTAGGGCGCGCCGTCGTAGACGGGGATGACGACGCTGACCGGGGGTGTGGACCGGGCCGGTGGGGTGGGTTGTTGGTCTGGGGGCATGGTCTCGTCTGGGTCTGGGTCTGGGTCTGGGTCTGGGTCTGGGTTTGGGGTCGGATCCGGGGCCGGGGATCTGGCCGGGGTCATGGGCTGGAGCGTGGTAGGGCGCGGGTTTGCGGCACGGGTCGCGCGAGCGGCCGGTGGAGGCTCGAACGGCATCACTCGCGAGGAGGAGCGCGGCGATGGAAGGCGGATTGTCCGCAGGGCACCGGGTCGGCCTCGCGCGGGGTGGCGCGCCGGGCGCCGGGCGTCTCGTCGGCCGCCATGCGCCGCGTGATCCGCCGTGCGCCCGCCTCGTCGACGGCCCCCGGCGTCCCCCCGCCCCGCCCCGGCTCGACGACCCTGCCCCGAGCCGTCTCCACCTCCCGCCCCACGCCGCCCACTCGCGCCGCCGCCGCTGCCGCCGCCGCTGCCCGCGTCGAGACGCCCACCGCTGCCGCGCCCACGTCCCTCTGCGGGGCACCCGCCCGACCCGAGGCCGCCTCCCGCAGCGGGACGCTCGCCCGTGCCGAGACCACCTCCCGCTGCGGGGCGCTCGCCCGTGCCGAGGCCACCTCCCGCGGCGGGACGCTCGCCCGTGCCGAGGCCCTCTCTCGCGGCGGGACGCTCGCCCGTGCCGAGGCCCCCTCTCGCGGCGGGACGCTCGCCCGTGCCGAGGCCACCTCTCGCGGCGGGACGCTCGCCCGCGCCGAGGCCACCTCCCGCAGCGGGGCGCTCGCCCGTGCCGAGGCCACCTCCCGCAGCGGGACGCTCGCCCGATCCGAGGCCACCTCTCGCGGCGGGGCGCTCGCCCGTGCCGAGGCCACCTCTCGCGGCGGGACGCTCGCCCGTGCCGAGGCCACCTCCCGCTGCGGGGCGCTCGCCCGTGCCGAGGCCCCCTCTCGCGGCGGGGCGCTCGCCTGTGCCGAGGCCGCCTCCCGCGGCGGGACGCTCGCCCGACCCGAGGTCACCTCCCGCGGCGAGATGCTCGCCCGATCCAAGGCCGCCTCCCGCGGCGGGGCACCCGCCTGATCCGAGACTGCCCCCCGAGGCGAGACTGCCCCCCGCGGCAGGGCGCTCGCCCGTGCCGAGGCCACCTCTCGCGGCGAGGCACTCGCATGGGCCGTGGCCATTTTCCGCGACGGGGAGCTCCGGGGCGGGACGGCACCCTCTGGTGCCGAGGCCGCGTCCGGCGGGGCCAGAGCCTTCCGGACCTCGGTCGCCCTTCGCGTCGCGGGCCCGGGCTCCGCGCTTTCCCTGTGTTCGGGAGAAGCAGCCGGCCGGGGATCCCCCGACCCAACTCGCGACGAGGCGCTGGAGCGGCTGGCGGCTGCGTTCGGCCTCCCGCCCGTCCCACCGATGGCGGCGGGTCCGGGGCCGCGCGGCTCGGCCCCGGACCCGCCGAGCGCCGCCGCGGACGGCATCGCCCGTGCCTCCCGGCCCCCACTCGGACGATCCCGCCGCGACGAAGCGGCGCCCGCCGTGGCATCGTGCGGCTCGGCCTCCCGCCCGCGCCGTCCGGTCCCCCGCACCCGAGTGCCCGACGGTTCGAACAGAGCACCGCGTTCCTCCGCCGCGTGTGTCGCAAGGGGCGCCCGCTCGCGCTGCGGCTCCGCCCGTCGCGCGCCGCTGGCGTCCTCCGCCGCGGCCGGCCGGCGCCGCGGGGCCGCAGCGACCGCGCGCGTGGCGGGCGTGTCCGGCGCTCCGGTGGATCCTCGGCCCGCGTCGCCCCGCTGCCGAGCCCGGCCGCCGGATGCATCGCGGTTGCCCCCCTTCTCCGCCCCCGGCGCTTCGGCGCCTCTCCCGTGCGCCGCGGCCTGCGTCCGGTGCCACAGGGGCGAAGCGTCTCGCCGCATGGGTGACGGGCCCGGCGATCCGGCGACCCCGGCGTGTCCCTCGGCATCGCGCGATCGCCGGTCCGAATGTTCGGCGCGCCCCTCGGCATCGCCCGGCCTCCGGTCCGAGGGTCCGGCGGGCGCCGCGCCGCGCCTCGGCGAACCGGATACCGCCAGGCCCTCGGCCCCGCCTCCTTGGAGCGCGGCCGGCGGACTATCCCGTGAGGGCGAGGCGGAGCGCGGCTCGGCGGCGGGGCCCGGCGATCCGGCGGTCCCGGCGTGTCCCTCGGCATCGCGCGATCGCCGGTCCGAATGCTCGGCGCGCCCCTCGGCATCGCCCGGCCTCCGGTCCGAGGGTCCGGCGGGCGCCGCGCCGTGCCTCGGCGAACCGGATACCGCCAGGGCCTCGGCCCCGCCTCCTTGGAGCGCGGCCGGCGGGCTATCCCGCGAGGGCGAGGCGGAGCGCCGCTCGGCGGCCGGGCCCGGCGATCCGGCGGTCCCGGCGTGTCCCTCGGCATCGCGCGATCGCCGGTTCGAATGCTCGGCGCGCCTCTCGGCATTGCCCGGCCTCCGGTCCGAGGGGCCGGCGGGCGCCGCGCCGCGCCTCGGCGAACCGGATACCGCCAGGGCCTCGGCCCCGCCTCCTTGGAGCGCGGCCGGCGGACTATCCCGCGAGGGCGAGGCGGAGCGGGGCTCGGCGGCGGGGCCCGGCGGCCTGGACGTTCCGGCTTGCGCCCCGGCACCGCATGGCCGCCGGGCAGGGCGTTCGATGGGGGCCCCGTGGCCCGGTCGGTCGGCCGCCATCTGGATCCGCGCGGCTCTTGCCTGCCTGGCGGGCGGCGTCGAGAGGCGTGGGGCCGAGGCGGCAGGATGCTCGGCAGACGGGGGCGGTGACCCGGTCTGGGCATCTCGTGACCGATCGTCCGGGTATTCGGCGGTGGCTTCCTTGCGGGGCGCGCCGGAGACCGCGGGGGATCCTGCGCAACGTTCCGGCTTCCCGGCCGGCCTCGAACGCTGCGGCGGCGGAGCGGCACGTCGCGCGAAGGACGGGCCGGGGGGATCGGCGGGTTCCCCGCGCTCGGCGCTTGGCGGATGGAGGGGGGGAGGCGCGGTGGCGGGGGCACCGTGGTCCGGAGAGGCCGTCGCCGGCCGGGACCGGGGGTGTTCGTCCTGCGCCGCCGTCGCAGACTGGCGGGGCCGGGGGGATGGGGCGGGCGGTATGCGGCGCGCGGTCGTCGGCTCGGAGCATCCGTCGTCTCCTTCGCCGTCTCGGGCTCGAGCCTCGCCCCGATCGCCCTGCGGTGCGGGGGAAGGGGGGGCGGCTCTTTCGGGCGCCGCTGGCCTTGCCGCCACCCGGACGTCGCCGCTTCGGGGCTGCGATGCGGGGGCGGGGCTGGCGGCTTCTTCGGGCGCCGTCATTCCGGCCTTCACTGGGGCGTCGCCGTGCTGGGGCTGGGGCGCGGGGGTGTGGAGGGCGGTTCCTTCGGGCGTCGCCGGCTCCGTCTCGGCTCGGACGTCGCCGCGGCCGGGCCGGACTGCGGGCGAGACGGTTCGCGGCGGCCGGGTGGGGCTGCTGCGTTGCGCGGTGCCTTGGAACCGAGTGGCGGGGACGGCGGGAGGGGGCGTGCCGGGCTGCATCTCCGTCTGAGGCGGGGCGGCCTGCAAGAGGACGCGTGGCCGGCTTCGCGGCGAAACGGCGGGCCCGACCCGTTCCCCTCCGACCCGGCCTCCTCCGACCCGTGCCCCTCCTCCCCGTGCCCCTCCTCCCCAGACCCCGCTCCCTCGTGCCCCCTCTTCCCGTGCTCCCTTTCCTCGTGCCCGCCCTCCCGGTCCCGGTCCCGGTCCTTGCCCTGGTCCTTGCCCTGATCCTTGCCGGGCGGGTGTCTCCCGCACCGCCTCCCCTTGCGCCTCGGGTCGTGCCGGGGCGGGGCGCGGGGGCGGCGTCCGGCGCACGTCGGCCGCCTCCGCGGGACGCGAGACCGGCGGCACCGTGCGCAACGCCGCCAGCACCAGCGCCGTCCGCCGCAGCCGCCGCGCCGACAGCCGCCGCGCCCCCCGCTCGACCGCGATCCGCCGCACCGAGGGGAGCGCCAGGCGCATCGCCGCGAACACCCCCACGGTCGCGAGCGCCGTGTTCACCAGGAAGAACACCGAGGACAGCGGCCGCACCAATCCCAGCCCCACCGTGAACCACAGCGCCGCCGTCATCAGCCGTCCGTGCCGCAGCGCCCGCCCCGCCCGCCGGTCGATCGCGCTCACCGCCAGCCCCAGCACGAAGAGCCCGCCCGCCACCCCGGCCGCGCCGAAATTGGCATAGAACTCCACCACCTGCCCGGCGCCGAACGTCGCCCCGCTGGAGAAGCTCTGCCCGGTGTGCGCGGCGAGGAAGTCGCTGCCGCCCAGCCCCGGCTTGCCCGGCCACACCACGCGCGGGATCCACGCCACCAGCGCCAGCACCAGCGACTGGCCGTAGAGCCACAGCCCCTCCACCGCGTCGTGATACTCGGCCACCTTGCCGACGAAGACGCCCTGGTTCAGCCGCACCACGAGGTGGTCGAGGCTGGCCGCGTCGAACGGGTCGAGCAGCCTGACGTGGCCGAGGGCGTGGGCGACGGCGCCGATCCGCTCGCCGATCCCGGCCCCGCCCCAGATCGCCGCCCGCAGCTCGGTGCGGAACGACATGTAGACCACGAAGACCGACAGGAGCGCGTAGAGGACGCCGAGGAAGAGGCCGGCGAAGAGGGGGGTGGAGAGCCGCCCCCGCCGCAGCGCCACCAGCGCGAACGCCGAGACGATGACGAAGGCGGCGAAGCCGAAGGAGAGGAAGCCGGCGAACAGCAGGTAGAAGGCCGGAATCGCCGCCGCCAGCGCCATCCACGGCAGCAGCGTGCCCTCCCGCACCCCCACCCGCACCATGTAGGCGCCGAGGCAGACGTAGACGACGGCCGCGTTCTGGCCGACCTGCTGCAGTGCGTCGATCATCGGCAGCGGCAGGCGCACCCGCGACAGGACGAGCCCGGTGAGGGCCAGCAGCCCGACGAGCTGCATCGCCATCGGGTCGAACGCCCGCCCGGCCGGCCTCGGTCCGGCAGCGAAGGCGGAAGGGGGAGAGAAGACGGAAGCACCGTTCGCCTCGGCCCGAACCACGGCGGGGGCGAAGGCCGGCCCGCCGGCGCGAGGGCGGGCGCGGTGCGGCGGAGCGCCCGGCGCCCCGGCCGCCTGCCGTGACGCCGGGCGCCCCCGCATGGAAGATCCCTCCGCGGGTCGTCGCGCCCCGCTCGTCCCCACCCCGCTCGTCCCCACCCCGCTCGTCCCCACCTGGCTCGTCCTCGCCCCGCCTGTCCTCGCCCGGCCTGTCCTGGTCTCGCCGGCGGTCTCTCCGCCGGGCCCCGTGCCGCCCGGTCGCCGGTCGCCTCGCCCCTCTCCGCTTCGTCTCGGCGCGCCGGGTCCATTCGTGCGGGGTCCAAGCGCGCCGGGTTCATTTGCGTCGGGTCCATGCGCGTGGGGTCCATGCGCGCCGGGTTCTTGGGCGCCGGGCTCCCGTGCGGCGCGTTGGTGCGCGTCGGGATCGGGTCCGTGCGGCGCCTGCCCTCGTGGCCGCTCGCCTCTCGCCCCCCGGGAGGCGTGCGTCCGCACGAGGCGCAAGGGGGCGAAGCGCAGCCGTTCGGGGCGGCGAGCCGGGCCAGGGCGGATCCTGTCGGAAGGGGATGGGCCGGAAGGGGATGGAGCAGCACGGAACGGGCCGAGACGCGCTCGGGCCAGGCGGCTGCCGGCGCTGCGCCGGAATGCGCCGGGCGGGGCGGTGGAGGCTCGGCAGAGAGGGCGCGGCCGGGGCCGCCCGCCGGCGTGCACCAGGACTGCCCCCACCGTGAAGGCGACGATGCCGAGCACCGTCAGCGCGATCCCGCGCACCACGGTGGCGGGCGTGAAACCGTAGCCCAGGAGATAGAGGTAGAGGTCGCTCTGCGGCCGCAGGTGGGTGTAGCCGGGCACCATATAGGCCAGCGCGCCGACATATTCGAACGTCATCGCGAAGAGGAAGGCGAGGGTGAGGCCGACGCCCCCGCGCCGCCTTTGCGCGCTCGCCCGGAAGACGACGAGGATCGCCGCGAGCCACACCAGCGCCAGCGCGCCCATCGCGACGCTCGGGCTCATGGGCGGCGGCCCTCGGCGGCCGGGCGAGCGGACAAGGCGGGCGCACCGCCCCCGAACCGACCGCTGCAAGACTTGTCGCCGCAAGGCCGCCCGTTTCGGAGCCGCCCGCCGCTGGGCCGATGATCCCCGGCGGCTCTCCGGGCGGTGGCCGTTCTGGTGGCGGTTCTACGGATCGGCCGGGCGTTCGCCGGCCGTGCGGCGGCCTGCTGCGGGGGCGTGGGCGCAGGGGCCGGCCGGGCGGCACCTCGCAAGGGCATCCCAACGTCGCTCAAGCCAGACCCCCAAAGCTCTGCTCGCGTGGGTTCGTGTCGATCACCACCCTAGACGAGTAACGAGCCTCATACTATACCCTTAGTTGTATAGGCGGCGACCATGTTCCACGACCCCGCGCGAAACCCGGCCGGGCGACGGCCAACGACCTCCCTCGCAAAGCATGCGCGCTCGGCGCAGCCTCGCCTCGCGGCGCGTCCCGGCCCCGCCGTGAGCGCGGCGTCAGAAGCTCCAGGCGGCGGGGTCGGCGATGTAGGCGCGCTGGTCGGCCAGCAGTGCCGGCACCGCCGGCCAGGCCTGCGGCGCGCCGGCGGCGACGGCCCGCGCATTCCAGTCCCAGTGCTCCTGCGGGCCGGCACCGTTGAGCGGCGCGCCGTCGCCGAAGGTGCCCAGCCCCGAGAGGTCCTTCAGGCGGAAGTCGCCGCTCGCCGGGTCGCCGGCGAAGATCTCCGCCGCGGCGCCGGCATAGTCGTCACGGTCGAGGAAGACGCTGTTGGCGTCCGTCCCCGTCGCGGCGATGAAGGCGGCGAAGTCGTCGTAGGTCGTCGACCCCAGCCGCCAGGAGGCGTTCGGGTTGCCGACATAGAGGTTGTTGTCGGCCGTGATCGAGTAGGCCGCATTGGTCGCGTTCACCGCGCTGTAGCGGATGAAGCCGTTGACGTTCTCCGGATAGTCGCCGCACTCGGGGAAGAAGAAGACGTTGTTCTCGATCGTCGCCGACACGGTGCCGGGCGAGCCGTAGCGGCTGATCTGCAAGGCGGCGGTGACCGCCGGGCCGGCGTTGAACACGAACGCGCAGTTGCGGATCACGATCGACCCGTTGCGCCCCCAGCGCAGCACGAAGTCGGCGATCGAGGCGTCCTCGACATAGAACACGCAGTGCTCGACGATGGTGTCGATGTCGCGCGTCTCGGTGCCGCCGGTGCCCATCATCATGTAGTCGCCCGAGGCGCTCCAGACCGGGTCCTCGATCATCACGTGGCTGACCCGCGTCGTCGGCGCCACGATCGACACGCCGCGCTGCGGCCGCTTCACGTAGCAGCCCTTGACGGTCAGCGCCTCGGTCGAGGCGTCGATGCCGGTGGCGCAGTCGAGCGTGGCGCATTGCTCGAAGGTGACCGCGCCCCATTCGTTGGGCGAGCCGTGGGCGTAGAAGGCCTGCACCCCCTGCGCGGGCCGGTCGTTCACCACCATCACCCGGCGCGCGGTGCGCGTCAGGCCCGAGGGGTCGTCGCGGTAGATGGTGAACGGGTAGGCGCGCGAGGCGCTCTCGCCGCTGATGGCGAAGTCGCGGCGGATGCCGGCGCAGATGACGTCGGTCGCGTCGCCGTCGACCACGGCGTGGTGGAGGCCGCCGTCGCGCACCAGGAGGCGGCTGTAGCTCGCCGGCCCGGCCGACAGGTTGCCGTAGTGGCCGAGCGCGCGATGCAGCTCCAGCGGGCCGGCGAGGGCGACGCCCGTCACCCCCGAGCCGCCGTCGCCGGCGTGCCAGGCGATGTTGTGGTCCCGCGCGCCCGCCTCGTAGAGGACGCCGCCGATGGCCGGGTCGACGGCCGACTGGACGGAGATCGTGGTGGTGCCGGCGAAGCGGTCGGCGGCGTACCAGCCGCCGTTCGCCGAAAGGTCGGCGAGGTCGGCGGCGCGGCGCGGCTGGGCGCCGTCGGCGTAGACCTGCAGCGGCTCGGTGCCGCTGGGCGAGGGGGTGGCGCGCGTCCAGGACGCGGACCAGACGTTGGCGTAGGTGCCGTGCTGCGTCCACGGCCCGGCGACGACGCCCGCCCCGTCGAGGACCGGCGCGGCGCCCGAGCCGTAGGGCGTGACGGTGACGTCGGCGAGGGCGAGGTCGAGCTGCTCGCGCCAGGCGGAGCCCCTGGCGAGGCCGAGCGTCTCGCCGGCGGAGAGGCGCGAGAGGCCCTCGGCGAGGGTCTCGGCCGGGGTGCCGGTGGCGCCGGCGTCGTCGCCGGAGACGGCATCGACCTTCACATCAACGCTCGGCCCGCTGGGCGCGGGACGGGCACCGAGCGCCGACCAGAGGGAAACGTTGAGCATCAGCATCGGGGGCGTCCTGCGTTCGACCAAAGTCCGGCCAGTCTCGATCAGGCGGGCCCGCCGGGGATAAGTTTTCCCGCCTCGCGAGGGGCCGCCGCCGCGCGGACCGCCGCCCTCCACGGCGCCCCTTCGCGGAGGACCGCGAGGGCGAGCGGCCCACTCCTGCGGGCCGGCCCGCTGCGGGGCGGGCCGTCGCCGGACCGCGCGCTGCGAGACCGGCCTTTGCGAGATCGACCTTTGCGAGATCGACCTTTGCGAGATCGACCTTTGCGAGACCGGGCGCTGCGAGACCGGGCGCTGCGAGACCGGGCGCTGCGAGACCGGGCGCTGCGAGCGACGGGGGCGACCGGGGCTGACCCGGTGTGCCCGCAGCCGCAGCCGCCGTCGGCGTCGTCCGCGCCGGCATGCGGGGCGGTGATGTCCGGTCGCAGCCGGCCTGTCCCGTCGCCTCTTTCCCTGTCCCTGCGCCGCCTCCCCCTCCTCCCGTCCCCGTCCCTGCTCTTCTCTCGTCGACGGGCGATCGGCCCTCATCCCGCCGGTTCGGCTTCATGGGGGGCGCGGCGATGAGGACTCCCCCCGCCACCGATGGCGGCGGCGTCGACGTGCTCGCCGTCATCCGGGCCCCGCTGGAGGCCTACCCGCCGTCGCTCAACCAGGTGCGCCTGCTCGCCCGGCACGGCCTTCGCGTCACCGTCGCCGACCTCGCCCCGACCCTGCCCGCCGAGGACGCCCTCGCCGCCGAGCCCGGCACCGCGCGCGTCAGCCTCGGCGTGCAGCGCGCGCTGGAGGGGCAGGACGTCGCCCTGGCCCGCCGGCTCTGCGACCATGTCCGCTTCGGCCACGGGGTACGCCGGCTGGCCGCGCGGCTGCGGCCGGCCGTCGTCCTCGCCTACGACCCGGCCGCGATCGCCGCCGTCCGGCGTCCGCCGGGAGCCGCCCTCGTCGCCCACTTCCACGAGCTGCCGCTCCCCGCCACCGCCGGCGGCGGCCCGCTGATGCGCCGCGCCGCCCGCCTCGCCGCGCGCCGCGCCGCGGACGCCGACCTCGTCCTCTTCCCCGACCCCGCCCGCGCCCGGATCTACGCCGAGGCGACCGGCCTGCCGCGCCCGCCGGCGGTCGCCTTCAACTGCCCCCTCGCCGTCCCCGACGCGGCACTGCCGGCCGACGCGCTGCGCCCCCGCCTCGCCGCCCTCGGCGTCCCGGCCGAGGCGCCCGTCGTCCTCTTCCAGGGCTGGATCGGGCCGAGCCGGGCGATCGCCGAGACGATCCGCTCGATGCCGCTGTGGCCGGCGGCCGCCCGCTTCGTCCTCATCGGCCCGGTGCGCGGGGCCCAGCGGGAGGCCCTGACGGCGCTCGCGGCCGCGACCGGCGTCGCCCGGCGCGTGCTCTTCCTGGGACCGCTCCCCTATCCGGCGCTGCTGGCCCACACCGTCGGCGCCGACGTCGGCCTCGCCCTGGTCTCGCCGCGCCACGAGGCCGAGCCGGCCTGGCGCTACACCGCCGGCGCCGTCAACAAGCGCTTCGAGTACATGGCCGCCGGCATCGCCCAGGTCGCCTCGACCGGTCCCGGCATGGCCGAGATCGTCGCGGCGCCCGGCGCCGGCCTGCTGGTGGACCCGGACGATCCGGCCGCCATCGGCGCGGCCGTCGCCCGCCTGCTGACCCGCCCCGAGGAGCGCCGCGCGATGGCCGCCCGCGCCCGCCGCGCCCACCTGGAGCGCTTCTCCTACGAGGCCCAGTTCGCCCCGGTGCTGACCCGCATCGAGGCGCTCGCCGCCGCGCGCTGCCCGGCCCGGCACCCCCTCCCTCCCGTCATCCCGAGGCCGGCATGAAGATCCTGATCCTCTCGCACGGCGACGCCGCCGCGCTGGAAGCCTCCTACGGCCGCGCCTTCGCGGCGCTCGGCCACGAAGTCACCGTGCTGAACCCGATGCCGCGGCTGGAGGCCGACCCGATGTGGCGGCACCGCGCCGCGCGCCGCCTCTTCGAGCGCGCCATCCTCGCCCGCCACAACGCCGCCTGGTTCGACGAGGTCGCCGCCGTCCCCGCCGACCTGACCTTCGTCGCCAAGGGGACATGGGCGCTGCCGGGCTTCTGGCGGCGCTACAAGGCGGCGCGGCCGGGGACGGTGCTCGTCTGCATCAACGCCGACGACCCGCTGACGACCTACAGCCGGGGCGCCAACCGTCGCTGGATCACCGAGTCGATCGGCACCTTCGACCTCTACTCGACCTACAAGAGCGCCCTCGTCGCGCCGCTCCTGCGGGCCGGCGCGCGGCGGGTCGTGCGCATCCCCTTCGCCTGGGATCCCGACCTGCACCCGCCGTCCCCGGCCGGAGGCGGGCCGGACCTCGTCTTCGTCGGCAACGCCGACGCCCACCGCGAAGCCTTCCTCACCGCGATCGTCGACCATCCGGCCGCCGCCGCCTGGCGCATCGAGGTGCACGGCCTGTGGCCCCGCGTCGCCAGCCCGGCGCTGCGGGCGGCGATCCGGCCCGGCCAGCTCACCGGCGCGGCGATGGCGCGGTGCGTCGCCTCCGCGCGGCTCGCCCTCAACATCATGCGCCGGCAGAACGAGGGCGCCCACAACATGCGCACCTTCGAGACCGCCGGCTGCGGCGGGCTGATGGCGAGCCAGTATTCGGCCGAGCAGCACGCGGTCTTTCCCGCCGGCGAGGCGGCGGTCTACTTCGCGGACGCCGGCGAGGCCGTCGCCGTCCTCGCCGCCGCGCTCGCCGAGCCGGAGCGTCTCGCCGTCATGCGCGTCCGGGCCGGTGCCATCGTCGCCCAGCACACCTATGTCGCGCGGGCCCGCCAGCTCCTCGCCGCCGCCGAGGGCGTCACGTTGAAGGCCGCGGCATGAGCGCGGCGCTCCACGTCAGCCTGCTGCAGCGCCGCTCCTTCGCGGGGCAGTTCTCCATCGAGGGGATCGCCGCGCACCTTGCCCGCGATCTCCGCGCGGCGGGGGTCGACGCGTGCCTCCACGTCGCCCCGGTGCACAGCCGCGGCCTCGGCCCGCGGCTCGCCATCGCCCGCTTCGCCCGCGCCCACCAGGGCGACGTCACCCACATCACCGGCGACATCACCTTCGCGGCGCCGGCGCTGAGGGCGGCGCGCACCGTCGTCACCTTCCACGACTGCGAGCCGCTGGAATGGATGAGGGGGCCGCGCCGCGAGGTGCTGCGCCGGTTCTGGTACGACGCGCCGGCGCGCCACGCCGCCGCCGTCACCGCCGACTCGGCCCACACCAAGGCGCGCCTGCTGGTGCACGTCCCCGGCCTCGAGCCGGACAAGGTGCACGTCGTGCCCAACGCGGTCGCCCCGGTCTTCCGGCCGCGGCCGCAGCCGCCGCGGGAGGGGCCGCCGGTGGTGCTGCAGGTCGGCACCAAGCACAACAAGAACGTCCCCCGCCTGCTCGCCGCGCTCGAGGGGCTCGACGTGGTGCTGCACATCGTCGGCCCGGTCGATGCGGCGCTGGGGGCCGACCTCGCCCGCCGCCGCATCCGTCACCGGGTCTTCCAGGATCTCACCGAGACGGCGCTCGCCGAGTGCTACGCCGCCGCCGACGTCGTCGCCTTTGCCTCGCTGGCGGAGGGGTTCGGGATGCCGGTGATCGAGGCGCAGGCGATGGGGCGCCCGGTGGTGACGAGCCGCACCACCTCGCTCCCCGAGGTCGCCGGCGCGGGCGCCCACTTCGTCGACCCGCAGAACGTCGGCGACATCCGCGCCGCCCTGGTGCGCGTCCTGGGCGACGCCTGCTGGCGGGCGCGGCTGGTGGAGGCCGGGTTCGCCAACGCCCGCCGCTTCACCCGCGAGCGCGTCGTCGCCCTTTATGGGGCTCTCTACCGGGATCTCGCCGAGGCGGCCGGGCCGGCGGCGGCGTACGGCCGGCGCTCGCCGCCGCACCCGCCTCCACGAGAGGCCCGGTGACGGCGCCCCCGCCCCCGCCCGTACGCCGCCTCCGACGCCACCGGCCTCCGCACCCGCCTTTGCCGCCGCACACGCACGCTTCCGGACACGTCCCCGAACACGCCTCCGCACACACCGGCGCCCTGCCCCCCGCTTTTCCGGCGCGCCCCGCCGTCCCACCTCGCTGGCGGGGCGGCGGAGGTGCTCTGGGCTATGCCGCGAAGTCCGGTGTGCCGGGCGTGGGGCGGCGGGGGACCGGCGCGATCGCCGGGCGGGCGCTGCCGCGGAGCAGCGCCGCGTCTTCGCCCATGCCGGCGGTGGCGACGGCGAGGAGGCGCTCCACCCCGTCGGCGAAGCGCTCCGGACCGAAGCGCCTCGCCAGCGCCAGCGATACCGGGCGCGCCACCTGCCAGGCGGCCTCGTCCCAGCCCATCAGCGCGTCGAGGGCGCCGGCGAGGGCGCCCGTGTCGCCCGCCGCGAAGCGCACCGCGTTGGCCGGCGTGGCGAAGTCGTCCGCCGCGCCGACCCCGTCCGACAGGGCCAGCGCACAGCCCGACAGCGCCGCCTCGTGGACGCTCAGCCCCCAGTGGTCGCACAGCGAGGGGAGCACCAGCGCCCGGCTCTCCCGCAGGATCCCCGTCAACGCCTCTGGCTGCACGAAGCCGCGCACCTCGATCTGCGGATGGGCCGGGATCGCCTCCCGCTGCGGCCCGCTCCCGCACATCACCAGCGACCAGCCCGGATGCCGCGCCGCCACCCGCGCGAACGCCTCGGCGAGGCCCAGGACGTTCTTGCGGGCGACGAACTGGCCCACGAAGAGGAGCCGCCGCGGTCGCGTCTCCAGCGGCCCGCCGTCGCCGAAGACGGACGGGTCGGCGCCGTAGAAGCCCGTCACCGTGCGGTCCGGGTCGTAGCCCATCGCCCGCGCGAAGCGCTGACCGGAGGCGCCCGGCACGAAGATCCCGGCAAAGCGCGGCACGAAGGCGAGGCGGTGACGCACCGGGTCGACGGTGCGCTGGCGCCAGGTCGGCCGGGCCGAGTTGTCGGCCATCAGCACCACCTGCCCGCCCGCGGCCCGCGCGTCGGCGGCGAGGCGGTTGAAGGCCGGCACGTGGTAGCCGCCCTGGAAGACGAGGTCCGGCACGGTCAGGCCGAGCGCGGCGAAGCTCGTGTCGGTGGTGTCCTTGATCCAGTGGGCGCGCTGGCCGAGCGAGCGCTCCATGCCCTCGATCGGCACGTACGGCCGCGTCGCGATCACGTCGACCTGGTGGCCGCGGTCGATGGTGGCGCGGATCAGGCGGGCGGCATAGTCCGGCAGGTGGCGCCAGAGGAAGGTGATGCGGCTCATGGCGTCACCTGCGCCGCGGCCGGGGTGGGGGGCGCGCCGGGGTCCGGCGGGCGGATCGTGCGGCGCTGCGGCGCCGTGGCGGCGACGGCGGCGAGGATCTCCCGCTCGGCGAGGTCGCGCATGGCGACCGCCCCCAGCGCCACGATCGCCCCGCGCCCGACCGCCACGCCCGGCCCGACGACCGCCCGCGCGCCGATCCACGCCCCGTCGGCGACGGTGATCGGCGCAGCACGCAGGTCGAAGCCGGGCCGGCTCCAGTCGTGGTTGCCGGTGCACAGATAGACCCCCTGCGACAGGCACGCATGGGCGCCGATGGTGACGGGGACGATGTTGTCGATCCACGCCCCCTCGCCCAGCCACGAGTGGTCGCCCACCGCCAGGCGCCACGGGAACTTCACCCGCACCCCCGGCTTAACGACGACGCCGCGCCCGATCCGCGCCCCGAAGAGCGCCAGCAGCCAGCGCCGGTGCCGCGAGCCGGGCACGAACGAGGCGACGAAGAGCGCCGAGAGGACCATCCACAGCGCTTCCACGAACGCCGGCCGGCCGCGGTCGAGACCGCCGCGATAGGACGCCAGGTCGGGGACGGCGATGTCGACCGCGGTCACGTCGACGGGATGGGCGTCGATCCGGGCGGCGTCGGCGTCCGCCCGCGCCCGCTCGGCATCACCGTCGTCGCGGACGCCCCACGGCGTCGCCCGAGGCGCGAGAGGGGCCCTGGAGGGGGCGGGGGTCGCCGGCACGAAGGACAGGCGGCGCGCCGCGGTGCCGGCTCCCGCCGCCGGGTAGAGGGCGCCCGCCTCGGGCAGCGCGCCGCCGGGGTGCCAGGTCTCGCTGGGGGTGCGTTCCATGGATCAGCTCCGCTCGCTCACGACGCCGCCGATCGCGGACCGCGCCTCGTCGCGGGGGCACGCCTCTGCCATGAGGCGGCCGATGCGGGCGAGGTGGGCGTCGTAGGAAAAGGACAGGGTGAAGGCGGCGCGCCGGATGCGCTCGGCCGGGGCGTCGACGACGGCGAGCCGGCCGAGCGTCGCCGCCAGGAGGTCCGGCAGCGGGGTGTTGTCGAGGGTCGGCGGCATCGCCACCAGGTCGCGTCCCGCGTAGGCCTCGACCCAGTTGGAGACGACGGCCTTGCCCGTCGCCAGGTACTCGAGGAGCTTGTGCGGGTTGGTGGCGCCGTCGCGGTCGCGGGTGCCGTCGTAGGCCATCAGCCACACGTCGACCCGGCGGGCGAGGTGGAGGATCGCCGCGGACGACATCGCCCCGGCGAAGACGACGTTGGGCCGCGCCCGCACCGCGTCCGGCGGCCCAGCCCCCGCCCCCGCCCCCGTCGTCGCGTCGCCGCCGTGGGGGCCGACCATGACGAAGCGTGTCGCGGGGAGGCGGCGGGCCATCGCGTCGATCGCGGCCCAGTCGATCCCCGGCCGGGCGAGGTTGCCGACCATGGCGACGACGGGAGGCCGCTCGCCGTCCGGCACCGGGTGTCCGGCCGCGGCAGGGTCGTCGCACACCGCCTTGGCGCGGGCGATGAACGGCTCGGCGAGGCCGTGCGGGATGACGGCGTGGGCGGGGGCTCTGGCGGCGGCGGGGGCGCGGCTGGCCGCGAGGCGCAGGCGGGCGAGGTAGCGCGGCGCGTTGGCGAGCACCAGGTGGGCGCCCTTGGTGCCGCGGCGCCCCGGCGGCAGGTCGTCGACCGGGTGGAACACGGCGAGGCGCGCGCCGAAGGGGGCGAGCGAGGCGAACTGGTAGGCGTTGTCGAAGTCCCAGACGATGTCGGGCGCCACGCCGATGGCCCGGCGCAGGCGGCGAGCCTCGAGACGCATCAGCGCGTCGAACAGCGGCCGGGCGTGGAACTTCAGGCGGTAGGGGGTGAGGGTCGCGTAGGTGACCCGCGTGAGGCCGGGGTGAGGGCCGGGGGTGAGGGTGATGCCGCGAACGTCCCGGCGCGGCGGCTCGATGAAGTAGACGCGGTGGCCGTGGGCGGCCAGGCGGCGGGCATAATGGTGCTTGGAGACCGGCGGCGCGTCCCAGCGCTGCGGCGAGATCAGGTAGATGGTCCGCGCTCGGCTCAGCATGATAGGCCCGTCGAGCGGCCAGCGCCGCCCGCCCCGGCGGCCTCCGCCCTGCTCCCCCGAGCCGCTCCCGCCACGCCCCCGTCCGGCGCCGGCGAACCAGCGCCGAACGCCGCAGCAGGCCCCCTGCCCGCCCTCGCCGGCCCACCGCCCGCGACCTCCGCGACAGGGTCCGACGCCCCGCCGGCCGAGGCTCCCGCGCGAACGTCCGGCACGGCGCAGGCCCGTGGGTCGGCGGAGATCTGCGCCGGAGCGCCGCGCGGGCGGGCGCGTATCGGTGCGCCGTCACGGGTCGCCGCCGGCGCCTCCAGGGAAGCACCGCGTGGTCCGTTGGCGGATGTTCCGGCTGGGCTCCTGCGGGAGGCGCAGGCCGGCCGGCCGCCGGCAGCCGCCGCAGACGCGGCGCTCCAGACGTCGCCGGCGGGTGCCTCCGCCCAGATGCCGGCGGATGGTCCTGCCGGGACGGCCGGAGCGGTGCGGGCCGGTGCGGCGGCGGAGACCTCGGCCGAGGGTCCCATGGGGGCACCCGCGGGCATCGTCGTCGTCGCGAGGTGGAGCGCCGGGTCGCCAGGGGCGCCGGCCGGGAGAGCGCTCAGGACGAGGGCGCGAGCCGGAACGCGAGGCGGAACACGAGGCGGAACACGAGGCGGGGCGTGCGCCGCTGGGGCGGACCGCGGCAGGGCCCGGGCGCAGGCTGCACGGGCCGCGGAACGCGCCGGAACGCGCGCCGGCCCGTTCGCGGCGAACAGCGTCGCCACCTCCTGCGCGACGGCGCTCCAGCCGTGATGCTCGGCGATGTGTGCCGCGTAGGCCCGGCCCAGCGCCGCGCAGCGCGCCGGGTCGGCGAGGAGGCCGGCCAGCGCCGCCCCGATCGCCCGCGCCCCGCGCGGCACCACCAGCGCCGGGTCGAGCGCCTCGACCAGGACGCGCGCGCCGACCCCCTCGGTGACCACCGTCGGCGTGCCGACGGCCAGCGCCTCGGCCACCACCATACCGAAGCTCTCGTTGATCGAGGGCACCAGGGCCGCGTCGGCGGCGGCCAGGAAGGCGAACTTGTCGCCATCCTCCAGCGGGCCGACGAAGCGGACCCGCTCCGCCGCCCCCGCCGCGGCGACCTTCGCCTCCAGCCCGGCCCGCAGCCCGCCTTCGTCGGGGCCGGCGAGGCGCAGGTGCAGGCGCGGATCGCCGAGCGCGGCGTCGACGGCGAGGTCGACGCCCTTCTTCCAGTCGAGCCGGGCGAGGAAGGCGACCCGCCGCCCCGCCGGCGCCCCGGCCCACAGCGCCTCGCCGCGCCCCCGGTCGAGCGTGGCCGGCGGCTCGACGCCGTTGGGGATCAGCGCCACCGCGCCCGTCCTCAGGCCGAGCGCGGCGAGCTCCGTCGCCTCGACCGGGCTGGTGACGTGGATCGCCGCCGCCCCCGCCAGCGCCCGCCGCTCGATCAACGCCAGCCACGCCCGCTTCACCAGCGCCGAGCGCGCCGCGATCAGCTCGCGCACCAGCATGCCGCGCGGGGCGAGCACATAGGGAGTGCCGGCCCGCCGTGCCGCGCCGGCGGCCGCCGGGCCGGGGTGCAGGAACACGCCGTTGATGTGCACCCCGTCGGCCCAGCGCGCCGCGGTGGCGAGCGCCTCGACCATCATCGGCGAGCGGTAGACCCGCCGCGGCGCCACCACGGGAAAGTAGCTCACCGCCACCCCGTCGCGCTCCACCGGCCGGCCGAGCGGCACGTCGAGCGTGCCCGCCCCGTCGACGTTGGTGGTGAAGACGCGCACCTCGTGGCCGAGCCGCACCAGCGCGCGGGCGAGCCCGTGGGTCGAGCGCACCGGCCCGCCATAGCGCGTCGCGGGGTAGTAGTTGGGGGTATAGAGAAGGAGGTTCATCGCCCCCTCCGAACCCGGATCGGACGCGCACGCCCTCCCCGGCGCCGGGACGCGTCGTCCCGGTCCTTCCAGCGAGCCGGCATCACACATTCTCCGCCTGACCGCGCGGGCGCGGCTCTGCGGCGTGGCGTCGACCGTCGGCGCGGGCGGGCCTCGGGAAGCCGGGCGAAGACCCCGGCGTCCGACCCCTCGGACCGCGCCGAAGACAGGCGCGACCCCGTGCGGCGACATTCCTTCGACGCCAGGCGCAGCGTTGATCATCCGCATCGACCGCCCACCCCGACGGCGTCGGCCTGGTGCGATGTGCGAACACCACCTTAAGTCGAAAACAGTATGAATTGCAATCTTGAATTATACTTGGGCGAGATTACAACCCGGTGATTGCCGCCCTCGCGGCCGCCGCGAGGGCCCCGGCCGCGCCGGTGAGCGCACCGGGGGCCGTGCCGCTCAGCGCCAGAAGAGGGCGCTGGCGCGGCGGCGCAGAGGTGCCGGCATCGCCCCCCGCAGGCGCTGCGCGGCCACGAGCATGTCGGCGGCCCGGCGCGGGCCCAGCGCGGCGACGAGGGTGCGGATCAGCGCCGGCAGCGGCTCGCGGTCGTCGCGCCGGCCGAACGCGGCGGCGAAGGCGAAGCACTCGTGCGGCGCCTCGCCCCGGTGCAGCGTGCCGACGCCCGCGTGCCAGCCCATGCGCGCCAGCACCCGCAGCGCCGCGTCGTCGATCGCCTCGGGGCACGCCCGTTCCAGCGCCGCCTGCAGCCAGCGCAGGTTCGCCGCGGTGCCGGCGAAATGGACGTGGCGGGCGGTGGAGATGCGCGGACCGGGGTGCGCGCGCCGGGCGTAGATCGGGTGCGGCGCGTAGACGAAGCGCCACCCCGCCAGCACCAGGCGCAGGTTGAGATTGTACTCCTGGCCCCGCCGCACCGCCGGGTCGAAGCCGCCGACCGCGGCGAGCGCGGCGGCCGGATAGAGCGGCGAGGTGGTCATCGGCCCGGCCTCCAGCATGAAGGCGAGCGGCACCGCGCCCGGCCGCAGCCCGGCATAGCGGGCGGGGCGCGGGGTGGGGGCGCCGCCCGCGTCCACCGGCACGTGGTCGCCGAAGACGATCCGGCGCGGGCCGAGCCGCGCCGCCGCCTGGCGCTGGGCGGCGAGGGCGCCGGGCAGGAGGGTGTCGTCGGCGTCGAGGAAGGCGACGAGGGGGGCGCGGGCGAGGGCCAGGCCGCGGTTGCGCGCCGCACAGGCCCCCCGGTGAGGGCCGGCCTCGAAGACGATGCGCGTCCCGAAGGCGGCGAGGCGGGCGGCCGAGCCGTCGCGCGAGCCGTCGTCGACGGCGATCACCTCGACCTCGCCGGGCGGCCCCTGGGCCAGCGCGCTCGCCACCGCCTCGGCGACGAAGGCGGCGCCGTCGAACACGGGGATGACGACCGAGACCGCGGGCCGCCGGCCCTCGCCGCGCCCGCTCGTCGGGCACTGGCGCGCCCCGTCCTCCCCGTGCCCGTCCTCCCCGTGCCCGTCCGCCCCGTGCCCGTCCGTCCCGTGCCCCCCGGCGGGCGGGGCGTCCTCGCCGCGCTCGCCCGGCGGCACCCCTTGCGCGCACACCGGGGTGGCCGCGTCGTCGGCGGCGGGGGGCGGCGGGGGCGTCATCGGGGCGCGCCCTCCTCCAGGAAGGCGAACACGGTGTCCCACATCGCCGCCGCGCGGGCCCGTTCGGCGGCCGCGTGGCGGGCGAGCGTGTCGCGCGCCGCGGGATCGGCCATTCGCGCGGTGAGTGCCCCCAGCGCCGCGTCCCAGGTGTCCGGCGCGGCGAGGTCGACGACGGCGTCGGCGAGGCCGTAGGCGGCCATCAGCTCGGCATATTTGTGCGACCAGCCGGCCGCCAGCGCCGGAACGTGCGAGGAGAGCGCGCTGACGAGGCCGTGAAAGCGCGAGGACACCACCCCGCAAGCCGCCGCCACGAGGCCCTTGGTGACCATCGCATCCGGGCTGTGCAGCACCGGGCAGGGGACGGACAGGCCGGAGTTGGCCGCCTCGGCGAGGGCGCGGTCGGCCGCCCCCTCGTGCACCAGGAAGACCGGGGAGAAGCCCGCCGCGCGCCCCGCCGCCACCGCCGCGCGCAGGAAGGCGAGGTAGCGCGCCCGGCCGTCGGCGGCGGCCTCGGCGGTGCCCCGCACCCCCGCGTCGAGCACCTTCTGGTTGGGGACGACGACGAGCCGTCCGTCGCCTCTTCCGCCACCGTCTTCGCCGGCGTCTCCGCCGCCAGATCCGCCGCCCCTCTCCGGCGCGGTGAGGAGGGTGGTGAAGTCGGGCGCCAGTCGCACCGTGGCGCCGGGCGCGACGCCCGCCTCCTCGAGGTAGGCCATCGACCGTCCGTCCCGCACGAAGGCGAGGCCGACGCGGTCCATCGCCTCGCGGATCGCCGCCGCCATGCCGGGGTTCCGGAACGGACCGTAGGCCTGTGGCAGCAGCACGGTGCGGCGCTCGGGAAAGGCCCGCAGCGGCCGCAGGAGGCGCGCGTTGAGCTTCTCGATCCCCCAGAAGTCGCCATAGGCGAAGCCCGACGCGTCGAAGCGCGCGGCCACCTCGCCCGGCGTGACCACGCCGAAACGGGCGAGCCGGCCGCGCCGGGCCGCGAGGCGGGCGCTGAGGACGTCGCGCCGGCGGCGGATCTCGGACGGCCAGGCGGTGCGCGCCCCGTGGGCGAGGCGCACGTCGAGCGGGACCGCCTCGGCGAGCGCCAGCCGCGCCTCCGGGCGCCGCGCCTTCAGCGCCGCCTTGGCCGCCTCCAGCATCAGGACCGCGCCCTGGTTCTCGTGGTGCACGCCGACGATCTCGAAGACGGGAGGGGCGGCGGCCATCGTCGATCAGCCGTAGCGCAGGAGGTCGCCGGGGGCCTTCTTGGCCGAGAACGGCACCAGCCCGTCCGGGTCGGGGTGGCCGATGGCGATCAGCATCACCGGCCGTTCGTCGGCCTCCAGGCCGATGAGCGCGGCGAGCGCGGCCTCGCGCGCCTCGATGTCGGGCCAGTTGACGAGACAGCTCGCCAGGCCGAGCGTCTCCAGCGCCAGCACGAGCGCCATCGCCGCCAGCGCACCGTCGATGTAGACGAGGTGGCGGTCGCGCGCGTCGAAGAAATGGCGCTGCTGGCCGACCAGGACGGCGATCATCGGCACGTTGTGGGCGTAGCCGCGGGTGCCCATCGCGGTGTCGGCGACGGCGCGGACCATCGCCGCGTCGTCGAACACGCGGAACACGAAGGGCTGGCGGTTGCAGGCGCTGGGCGACTGCGCGGCCACGGCGAGCGCCCTTTCGAAGAGCGCGCGGGGCACGGGCTCGGGCCGGAACCAGCGCACCGAGCGACGGCGGCGGGCGAGCGCCAGGAGGTCGGCGTAGGCGACGGGGGGCGGCTCGGCGAGGTCGCGGGCGTAGGGGATGCGCGGGGCGGCGGCGTCGCGCGTGCGCCCGGCGGTCGAGTGGTCCGCCGCGGCGGGGGTGCCTTCGTGCGGTCCGGCTCCGCGCGGTGGCGGCGGCAGGGCGGCGAAGCGGACCTCCTGCTGCGCGAAGACGGGGTGCGGCGCGCACGCCGCAAAGGTGCGGGCGAGGACGTCGTGGGCCCAGATCAGCGTATCGTCGACACCGGCCGCCTCCCCGCCGGCCCTGCCGCCGCCCGTCGCCGCCCGGTGCGGCGGCGCGGCACGGGTCGCAGGGGCCGGCATGTGAGAGGCCGGCGCCCGAGAGGCAGGCGGGCCTTCGCTCCCCGCCTCGCCGCCCGCCCTCCCGGCGGCCGGGGGGACGGGCGCGGTCTCGTCCCCGCGCCGGCGGGCCTCGGCGGCGACGTGGGCGTGGCGCAGGGCGTAGGCGTCGACGGTCTCGGCGATGTAGTCGAGGGCGAAGACCGCGCGGCGGGGGCGCATGGCGAGGCCCTTCTCCAGCATGTGGATGCGCCGGCGCAGCAGCGCCTGGTTGCGCGCCTCGGTCCGCACCTCGTCCCGGTAGCGGCGGATGCCGGCGAGCACGGCCTGCTGCTCGCGGGTGAAGTCCTCGCACAGCAGCCGGTAGAGGAGCCGCCCGGCCGGCGAGCCCGGCCGCACGCGCGCCAGCAGCGCCCGGCGGGCCTCGTCCCACCCGGCCCGGACCGGGCGCACCGCCCGTCGCAGGATCGCCGGGGCCCCTCCCCCGCCGCGCGGCAGCCGTGGCATGACGAGCGGTCTCATCCGGCCGGCAGCCGTCGCCGCGCCGCGGGCCGTTCGGCGGGCCAACCCTCGCCGGCGGCCGCCGTCCGCGCGTTCGCCGCCGCATATGGCGGGTCCGCCGCGGCGCCTGACCGGCCGATGTCCGGCGCCCGGTCGCCCGCTCGCGGCCCCGCGCGCCCAGCCGCCGCGCACCCAGCCGCTGCGCCCTCCTCCGATCCGCGCGCCCCCAGTTCGCCCTCCCCGGGCGCGGGCCCCGCCGCTGCGCGCTCCTCCGATCCGCGCGCCGCCGGGGCCAGGGCGCGCACCGTCCAGTCGAGCGCCGGGCAGACCGCGCCCGGCCACACCGGCTGGATGCCGCTGGTCGCCTGGTCGTCGGCCGGCTCGATGAAGATCTCGCCGATGTCGGTCGGCGGGATGTGCACCGCCTGGCCCGGCACGCGGCCCGTGATCTGGAGGAAATAGGGAATGCGGTTCAACAGGTTGCCCGGCACCACGCACTCGCTCTCGTAGACCCCCGGCCCCTCGAGGTCGGCGCCGCGGCCGGGCAGGTCGCTGGAGGTGAAGGCCACCTCCCCGCTGGCCGTGACGAGGCGCAGATGCAGCCGGAAGCCGGCGATGGGCGCGCGGAGCTCGGTGCGGATCGCGATGCGGATCGGCTCGCTGGAGAAGAAGGTCGGCCCCTCGCCGGTGGCGCCGCGCACGCGCACCGCGCGCAGCTTCACCCGCGCGTCGCCGGGGGCGCCCTCGCCGGGGAAGGTCCACTCCCCGCCCGCCGCCGCGCCCGACCCGCCGCGCGCGGCGGCGAGGTAGTGCGCGCAGGCCACGTCGATCGCCGCATCCAGCACCAGACGGCCGCGCTCCAGCACCAGGCCGCGCCGGCACAGGTTGCGGATCGTCCCCATGTTGTGGCTGACGAAGAGGACCGTGCGCCCCTCGCCCGACACGTCCCGCATCTTGCCCAGGCACTTCTTCTGGAAGGCGGCGTCGCCGACGGCCAGCACCTCGTCGACGATCAGGATCTCCGGTTCCAGGTGCGCGGCGACGGCGAAGGCGAGACGCACCGCCATGCCGCTGGAGTAGCGCTTCACCGGCGTGTCGAGGAAGGGCTCGACGCCGGAGAAGTCGACGATGGCGTCGAACGCGGCGCGGATCTCGGCCCGCGTCATGCCCAGGACGGCGCCGTTGAGGTAGATGTTCTCGCGCCCGGTCAGCTCGTGGTGGAAGCCGGTGCCGACCTCCAGCAGACTGGCGACGCGCCCGGCGATCTCCGCCTCCCCGGCCGTCGGCTCGGTGATGCGCGACAGGATCTTCAGGAGGGTCGACTTGCCCGCCCCGTTGCGGCCGATGATGCCGACCACCTCCCCCTCGCCGATCGTGAAGTCGACATCGCGCAGCGCCCAGAACTCCTCCACCGCGTCGCCGGCGACGAGGGGGCGCCCGGCCAGCAGGCGCCGCGTGGTGCGCCCCAGGGTCGCCGCGCCGCGGGCGAGCGCGTCGCGCAAGGTGGTGGCCCGCTCGGCCCGCCCGTGGCCGATCTCGTAGGCCTTGCCGAGGCCCCGTGCGGCGACGACCCCCTCCCCCATCCTCAGACGAGGTCCGCGAAGGTCGCCTCGGTGCGGCGGAAGACGGCGAAGCCCAGCCACAGGAAGGCGGCGCTCACCAGGACACCGAGGGCCAGGCCCGGCAGGTAGAGCGTGACGTCCGCCCCCAGGAGGCAGAAGCGGAACCCGTCGATCACCGAGACCATCGGGTTGAGGCTGTAGAGGAGCCGCCACTCGGGCGCGACGACCCCGCTGGAGAAGCCGACGGGCGAAACGTAGAGCCCGAACTGGACGATGAAGGGCACGACGAAGCGAAAGTCGCGGTAGCGCACGTTGAGCGCGGTCAGCAGCAGCGCCGGGCCGAAGCTGGCGGCGAGGGCGAGGAGGACGAAGGCCGGCAGCAGCACCACCCGCCCGTCCGGCACGACCGCGAAGAGCGCCATCAGCCCGAACATCAGGACGAGGGCGATCGCGAAGTCGACCAGGGCGACCATGGCGCTGGCCGCCGGGGCGATGACGCGCGGGAAGTAGACCTTGCGCACCATGCCGGCGTTGGCGACGAGGGTCTGCGCCGCCTCGGTGAGGATGCTGGCGAAGAGGAACCAGGGGAGCATGCCGGCGAAGACCATCACCGGATAGGCGACGCCGCCTTCGCTGGGCAGCCCCGCGACGCGGCCGAAGACCACGGTGAAGACGATCATCGTCAGCAGCGGACGCAGGACCGCCCAGCCGACGCCGATCACGCTCTGCTTGTAGCGCACGGCGATGTCGCGCCAGGCGAGGATGAGGAAGAGCTCGCGGAAGGCCCACAGGTCGGCCCAGTAGTTGCGGCTGGCCCGCCCCTTGGCGAGGATCAGGCGGCGGACGGGTCGCCCGGCGTCCCGCCCGCCCGCCAAGGTCGATATCGCCGCCGCATCGGCCCGCCGCATGGTCCACCCCAGGAGATTGTAGATCTCAACTATTGCCCGTTATGATTGAATTAGGCCGACAATCATAGCCGTCCGCCTGAAAAACGTGCCGGCCCTTCGCGCGAGGTTCGGGGCGCGGTCCCGAAAGCGCGGGTTTCGGCACCTGTCCCCGGCCGGATCGCACAGCCGGATCGCACAGCCGGACCCTGGAGCCGAGCCGCGCCCCGTTGACGCGCCCGCCCCGTTGACGCGCGGGGGCGTTGACGCGTTGGAACGGGAGACGGGCGCGCCATTGCCCCGCAAGGGGAATGGGCCCAAGAGCCCGACGTGAAACGTTGCCGCAAAGGGCACAGACGATGAGCGATCTGACGGACGATGCGCGCCGGACCCTCGGCGGCCTGGCGATGCGCTACTCCCTGCCCGCCTCGGCCGTGGAGGAGATGGCCCGCGCCGTGGCCCGCGGCGGCGGGACGATGGCGCAGTTCAACATCCCGGAGCTGGGCGGCTCGGGCCAGTGGATGGCCGGCGGGATGACCATGGTGGGCGACATGTTCAACCACGGCCTGAAGGCGCAGGTGGACGGCCTGTGCGCCGAGATCGTCGCGGCGATGGCCGGGCAGCCCTTCTTCCGCACGCCGCAGACGCCGGCGGGGAGCGCGTGGTGGCCGGCCGAGCTCGGCCAGCCCTCGTCGAGCGGCGGACAGAACAGCGTGCGCTACGCCTATTTCCCGCAGGCGCGGCGCATCGTCGTCGATACCGGGGACGGCGGCCCGGTGATCGTATTGGACACGCTGGACCACAATATCGGCGGCTTCGGCCAGCAGCAGAGCGGGGGCTACGGCGACCCGTTCTCCGGCGTCACATTCTCCAGCCAGTACGGCCAGTTCGCCCTGTCCTCGCTGCCGCGGGTGACGCCCGAGGCCGCGCCCGCGCCCGCTCAATCCCGGCACGCGGCCCCCGACCTCGCCCCCGACCCCGCCCCCGCCGCGCAGCCCGAGGTCCGTCCCGAGCCGATGGCGGAGCCGGCGGCCCCCTCTTTTTCCGCCGCACCCTCCTCCGCCGCATCTGGGTCCGCCCCCTCCTCCCCGGCCCCCGTGCCGGGCATGGCGCCGGGCATGGCGCCGCCTCGGGCGGAGGGGCTCGACATCCTCGCCACCATCGAGCGGCTCGCGGCGTTGCGCGACGCGGGAGCGCTGACGGAGGAGGAATTCGTGGCCAAGAAGACCGAGCTGCTGGGCCGCCTCTGAGCGCGTGAGACACCCGTGCGCGCCTTGTGCACGGGCTGCTCCCACCTTGCTCACAGTCAGTGAACTGCGCGCATCCAGTCTACGGCGTGTGAACCGTGAGCGAATGGCGCACGGTTCACACACCGGCCGCACCCTGTTCACAGTGTGTGGACTGCGAGCGGCCTGTTCACGGTTCGTGAGCCGTACACAGGATGCTCACGGCCCGCTCACAGGATGTGAACCGTGAGCGGACGGCTCACTGTCCGTGAGCCGTCCGCAACCCGTGCGCTGTTAGTGATCCGTTAGCGGCGAGGGGCGAAGATGGGCGCCGTGACCCTCGAACGGGAGTTTCGGCGTGCCCACGATCGTTTTTGCCAGTCCGAAAGGGGGGGTCGGCAAGTCCACCTCCGCCGTGATCCTCGCCACCCAGATCGCCGCCAAGGGGGCGAGCGTGACCCTGATCGACGCCGACCCGAACAAGCCGATCTCGCGCTGGGCCTCGCTGCCGGGGGTGCCGGAGACGCTGACCGTCATCGCCGACGTCACGGAGGAGGGGGTGATCGACGCCATCGAGGAGGCGGCGGCACGCTCGGCCTTCGTGATCGTCGACCTGGAAGGCACCGCATCGATGATGGTGGGGTACGCGGTGTCGACCGCCGATCTCGTCATCGTGCCGACGCAGGGCTCCGCGCTCGACGCGGCCGAGGCGGTGCGGGCGATCCGCCTGGTGCGCAACATGGAGAAGGCGACGCGGGGCGCGTCGATCCCGGCGGCGATCCTGTTCACGCGCACCAGCGCGGCGATCCGGCCGCGCTCGCTGGCGGCGATCGCCGCCGAGTTCGCCGAGCACGGGGTGCCGGTGATCGCCACGCAGATGCACGAGCGGGAGGCGTTCCGGGCGGTGTTCGCCTACGGCGGCACGCTGAGCGATCTCGACCGCGGCCAGGTGAGCAACGTCGACACGGCGCTGCGCAATGCGCGGGCGTTCGCGGCGGAGGTGATCGGCATGCTGCCGGCGGCCGGTGCCGCGGCGCCGGAGCGGGAGGTGGCGTGATGACGAAGTCGCGGATGAGCATCTTCGGCGACGAGGCCGATCCGGAGTTCGACGTCTCCGCCTTCACGCCCAAGCCACGGCCGCAAGGGCGGGAGGACGTGCCGACGCGGGGGCCGGGCGCGCCGCAGGAGGTGCGGGCCCTGGCCGAGGCGATGAACTTCAAGAGCCGCGAAGCCCCGGCGCCCGTGCCCGCCGAGCCCCGACCCCGCGCCGAGCCCCGCAAGCCGCGGCGTCACCGCACCGGCCGCACCGCGCAGCTCAACGTGCGCACGACGCCGCAGACCGTCGACGCGTTCTACGCGATCGCCGACCAGGAGGGTTGGCTGGTGGGACAGACGGTGGAGCAGGCGCTGGCCGCCCTGCAGCGCGAGCTGGCCGCCCGCAAGGCGTGAGGGGAGGGGGCCCGGAGCGGGCGCCCCGGAGGGGCGGGGCGCGTCCCTCTCAGCCCCTCCGCCGCACGGCGTCGACGCCGGCGCGGCGCAGCTGCGGCATCAGCACCGCGGCGAGGGCGAGATAGAGCGCCACCCCGAGCCCGACCGCGGCGAACATGGCGAGCGCGCCGGCCGCCTCGCCGCCCAGCGCGTCCAGGAAGAGGGCGACGGCGAGGCCCATGACAGCCGCCGCGCCCCAGGGGACGAGAAAGCCCGTCACGGCGCCGCGCAGCGACACGTGCAGGCGCGTCAGCATCGCGCGGGCGGCCCACAGGCTCTCGGCGAGGTCGGCGACGAGGCGGGCGAGACCGGCGCCGATCCCCGCGAAGCCGAGGGTGACCGCCACGCCCAGCCCCAGCACCAGCGCGCCGAGGCCGATCACCCGCTGACCCACCAGATAGGCCGGCACGCTGCGCGCGTTGAAGGCGGTGGCGACGAGGTCGAACGGCAGCAGCACCGAGGTGCCGATGGCGATGAAGACGGCGATCTCGGCCGCCTCGTCCCAGCCCGGCCCCGCGACGATCGCGAACAGCGCGCCCGAGATCGCCGCCAGGCCGAGGAAGACCGGGGCGATGGTGGCCGTCGCCACGCTGATGATGAGGGCGAAGCGGGCGGGAAAATCGGCCTGATCCTGGGCCTTGGCGCGCATGAACTCGAAGGCGGTGTTGTGGGCGATGCCGCGGAAGAGCCCGCGCAGCGGCTCGGTGAGGCGCAGCGCCATGTTGAACTGGCCCACCGCGGCGACGCTGAAGAAGGCCGCCACGGTGTAGTTGATGACGAAGTAGGCGCTCTCGGTGGCGACGCGCTGCATGAAGGTGAACATCGAGTAGTGGCGCATCTCGGCGAGGCGGGCGCCGGAGAAGCGCGGCACCACGAGGAGGCGCGCGGTGGCCACGAGCACGCCCGCCTCGACCACGAGCATGACGCAGCGCATGACGACGATGGCCCACGGCCCGGCGCCGAGGAAGGCGAGCGCGACGGCGACCGCCGACCCGGCGAGCGCCCCGGCGAGGTTGGCCCGGGCCATCGCCTGGAAGGCGCGGCGGCGCCGCAGGTAGGCGACGAGGATGGTCTGCACGGTCTGCGGAAAGACCACCAGCGAGGCGACCAGCAGCAGCGGCCAGAAACGCGCGTCGCCGAACACCGGCCCGATGGCGAGCGCCGCCAGCGCCATCAGGGCGAGCGCCAGCGCGCTGCCGGCGAAGGAGACCGCCGTCGCCGTCTCGAGGTGCTGGCGCTTGAGCACCTTGCGCTGCGCCAGCACCTCGGCGAACGGCATGCCGCCGGTCAGCACCGCGAGGAGGATGGCGATGCTGTTGGCGAGGCCGGCGAGGCCGAAGTCCTCCGGCAGCATCAGCCGGGCCATGACGATGTTGGCGCCCAGCAGGACGGTGACGCGCATGAAGGCGCCGGCGACGAGGGCGCCGACCCAGGTCGCCGCGCGCCGGGCGATGCCGCCGCCGGACGTGATCCCGCCGTTCACGCCTTCCGGCCGTCGCGGTCCGCGGTCCGGCGCCCGAGCGGGGCGGCGAGGGCCTCACCGGCCGGAAGGCGTGAACGGCGGGCTCGGTGTCTGGCGGTGTGCGCCGGTGCGGCCATCGGGATCTCCTCGCCACGGCGAAAACGCCCTCGCCGCTCCGCCCCACCTTGGCGCGGCGGCGCGCGATTTGTCGAGCGGTGCGGGCCGCTCGTCCCCGCGTCCACCCCCGCGTCCGCCCCCCGCGTCCACCCGCACCCACCCCGGCCGACAGGGACGCGCGGGGCGGGCCGGGAGGAGGGGGCGGGGCGCATGAGCGAGGCCACCCGGCGGCGCGCCGGCCGCGCCCGCACCGCAGGCGTGGATGACGCCCGCCGGGGCCGCGACAGGGGCGCGCCGCTGGGGCATGCTCGCGCCGTCCGGAGCCGGAACCCATGGTGAGCTTCAAGCCGCGCAAGGACTTCGCCGCCCTGCGCCTTCACGACAAGAACGCCTACCTCCAGGAGGTGGCGAACGCCTTCCAGCAGGAGGCGGGCGAGGAGCCCGTGCTGCTGTCGAAGGTCGCCCTGTCGCGCCTGCGCCGGTTCTACTCGCGCCGCTCCTTCGCCGACCTGAAGCTCGAGGAGATGGGCGACGGGCTGATGCGCGACACGCTCATCCGCATGGCCGAGGCGATCCACGGCAAGGAGCTGAAGAAGGTCCTCTCCTCCGAGATGCCGGCCACGCGCGAGGAGGCGGGCGCCGCGCCGCCGCCCGCCCGCGCCGGGACGGGCGGGCCGGCCGGCCGGCCGGCGAGCGCAGGGGGCATGACGAGCGCGGCGGGCGAGGCGATCCCGCCCGGCCGCATCATCCGCCTCGCCCCCGACGACGACGCCCAGCTCGACTTCTTCGTCCCCCAGCTGCACGACGCGCCGCTGAAGGACGAGATGAACCTGATGGACATCGCCCCCTTCGCGCTTTCCAAGGTGCGGCGCGACGGGGTGATCCGCTACGAGCTGAAGGATTCCATCATCACCATCGAGGGCGGCGCCGAGGTCGGCCTCGCCACCTCCTACGACTACGACATCTTCCTCTCGATGGTGTCCTATCTCGCCGAGGAGGTGCGCCGCTTCCGCATCGAGGAATCCAAGGGCCGCCGCCCGTCGCTGCCGCCCCCCACCTACCGGCCGAGCGCGACGCAGATCCTGCGCTTCTGCCGCCGCGGCACCGGGGGCAAGCAGTATCTGGCGCTGGAGGCCGCGCTCGACCGGCTGCAGGCGACGCGCATCAAGATCACCAACCTGTCGGGCGGCAAGCGGCGCGAGACGCAGTCCTTCCCGCTGATCGGGCGCTACACGGTGATCTCGCGCACCGGACAGGACCACGTCGACCTCGTCGAGATCGACGTGCCGAAGTGGGTCTATGACGGGGTGGTGCAGCCGGACGGCAAGCCGACCATCCTGACGCTCAACCCGGATTATTTCCTGATCGCGCAGCCGATCGCGCGCTTCCTCTACCGCCTGGCGCGCAAGGCGGCGGGGACCGACACGGCGCACTATACGCTCGACGACCTGCACTACCGCTCCGGCTCGTCGCTGACGCCGGCCAAGTTCCGCCGCAAGGTGGAGGAGATCGTCGAGCGCTCGCAGACCGAGCCGCTGCCGGACTACGACCTGGCGCTGACGTCGGGCCGGCGGGGGCCGGTGCTGCACATGATCCGCCGCGCAGAGGAGCGCACCGAGGCCTGATCGCCGCGCCCCGGCGATGCGCTTCCGAGGCCTTGCGGCGCCTGATAAAGTCGGCGCCGGGCGGTGTCGGGCAGCCGTATCGACAGCGGCCGGTCCCCTCGGCCCGGAGCCGGGCGTCGGCGGTTGGGAGACGAGATGAGCGACCTCACGTGGATCGACCATCTGGCTCGGCGCGAGAAGGCGAACGCGGCGCGACAGGCCGCGCGGGGGGAATGGCTCACGCTGTGGACCGCGCGCGTCCTGCTCGTCGCCACCTACCTCTTCCTCCTCGTCGGGGTGAGCCCGCTGTCGGAGGACACGGGCCTGTCGGCCGACGGGGACATGAAGCGCCAGCTCGTGCTGCTGCTGCTGGCGGGCATCGCCGCTCCGCTGCTGCTGGTGCGCTGGCGGTTCGTTATCGCCCTCCTCGCGCAGGCGTGGGCGCTGCTGCTGGTCTATGCGGCGATCGCGGCGACGACGCTCTGGTCCGCCTATCCCGGCGTCACGATCCGCCGCCTCGTCGTCTACCTCATCTTCCTGGAGATCGGGCTGGCGCTGGCGGCGGTGCTGCGCAGCCCCAAGCTCTATTTGCCGCCCCTCGTCATCGCCTTCACCGTCACGCTCGTGGGGGATTACGCGGTGACCGTGCTGGTGCCGGACCGGGCCTTCACCGCCATCGGCCTCCAGGGGCTGCACCCCGGCAAGAACACGCTGGGCGCGGTGATGCAGATGATGGTCATCGTCCTCTGCGCCACCCTCCTGGCCGTGCGCACGCCGCTCTTCTTCTGGTCGCTCGTCGTCCTCGTGGTCCTCGCCTTCGGGCTCCTCGTCCTGTCCCTGTCCAAGACCTCGCTGGCGTTGGCGCTCCTTCTCGGCGTGGTCGTGATCCCGAGCTTCGTCGTCCTGCAGAGCAGCCGCATGGCGCTGCTGGCGGCGTTCGCCGCGGGCATCGTGCTGTGCGGGTTCGTCGTCTTCGTGACGGGGGCCTTCTCGCTCGGCGCCGCGGACTGGGCCGAGATCATCACCGGCGACGCCACCTTCACCTCACGCGACGAAATCTGGAGCGCCATGACCCGGCACATCGCCGCCGCGCCCTGGTTCGGCTACGGCTGGGGCGCGCAATGGTCGATGCTGCCGGTCTATCATCCGCTCTGGAACTACGTCGGATTCTGGACGGACAACGACCAGGACCTCAATATCCTGCGCCAATCCCACAACGGATATTTGGACATCATGGTGCATGGCGGGCTCTTCCTCGCCAGCTTCGTCACGATATTCTTTCTCCGGGTGATCGCTCTGTTCGTGGCCTCGTTATGGCAGGGGCCGACCAACCGCTGGAGCCTCGCGGGGACGGTCCTCGTCTTCGCCTCCGTCGTGGCGCTTCTGTTCAATAACATGACCGAATCCAGCCTGTTCTTTCCCGACAAGCTGATCGGGCAGATTTTCATTCTTTTCGTTTTGGCATTTCACGCTTGGCAGATTGATCAAAATAGAGGACACATTCACTAATATTATGTCTTCGACATGGTGGAACCATGGTCAGCACGACATTGAAAAAGGCCGCGGCCCACATTCTGGGGCCCAAAATGATGATCCGCCGGCGTCTTCGCTACGAACTCGCCGCCGGTGAGCCGGAGCTTCACCTCCTCGCACTGTTTGCCGATGCGCACAGAAGCTTCGTCGATGTCGGCGCCAACGAGGGCGTCTACGCCTGGCACGCTCGGGGATCCTTCCGGCACCTTTATGTCGTGGAGGCCAATCCCAGCCTCGCCGCCACGCTGCGGCACCTCTTCTCCAGGGCGGAGGCCACCGTCATCGAGAAAGCCGCCTCCGATCACGCCCAGCCGGCGACGTTCACGATCCCGGTCAAGGCGGGCGAGGACGTGCACAGCCGCGGGTCGCTCGAAGCCCAGACCGACCCGGACTATGCCAACCGCTCCATCACCGTTCGGGCCGAGCGGCTCGACGCCATGGACCTCGAGAGGGTCGGGCTGATCAAGATCGACGTGGAAGGCCACGAGATGGCGGCGGTCGAGGGAGCGTCCGGCATCCTCGAACGCGACCGTCCCGTCCTCATCGTGGAGTGCGAGGAGCGCCACCATGCGGGGGGCGTGGCGACCCTGCTCGCGCACATGAGCGCGCGGGACTACGACCCGTACTACCTGCACCGGGGACAGGTCCGCCCCGGTGCGTCCTACGACGTCGCGGCACTCCAGAACCCGGACGCGCAGAAGGCGCCGGGAGCCCATCGCTCGCCCGACTACGTCAACAACTTCGTCTTCGTGCACCGGGCGGACGAGAAGAACCGCGCCGCGCTCCTCGCCGGGGTCCGGCCGCCACAGTCCCTCGCGCCGTCGTAGATCGCCGCCGCGAGGCTCGTGACAAAAACAGCGTACTTCGGTCCGCCCGGATCGACACTTTTGGCCCGTCGGCCGACCGGGCGGAGGCGTCGCCGTGCCGCTCAGCGGCGAGGGCGGCGCGAAAAGGTCTGACAAAAACAGCGTACTTCAGTCCGCCCGAATCGACAATTTGGCGGGCGAATCGCCGGCCTCCGATTCGTGCCAAAAATCGCGTACTTCGGTCCGTCCCAGAAGTGTCGAAGAGGGGCGCGGGAAGGGGCTGTGGACATTTTTTTTGTCACGCCGGCGCGGACCGTACTTCGGTCCTCCAACGCCGTACATCGTTCCGTCAATCGCGTACATCGTTCCGTCAAAACCGTACTTCGGTCCGTGGAGGCCCCGTAACCCTCTGACGCAAAAGGTCGATTTCACCCCTAAAACTAGAGAAAAACTAGAAAAACATATAAAACCTGACAAAAACGCCCGAACCGACGATTTTCGCGACGCGCCGACACCCCGTTCGGCCCCCCTCCGGCGCCACAAAAACGTCACCCGCCCCTGGACATCGATGACGCGATCGGCCAGCCTGACGACGCTCGATGGTGCCGATTCTTCACCGCCCTGCCCTGCCCCTCCCTCGATCGCGGACGGGTCGTCACGGGCCACCATCAGCCCGTCACTCTCCCCACGCACACCCCCCATCGCACTCCCCGTCGTCGCCTCTTCCCGTCGCCGAGAGACCACTCGCACACGCTTCGCCTGTGGGCAGCGCGGAAAGGTCGAGACGAAGACCTTCGTCGGCGGCGGCGCCCCGCCTCACCGCCACACCGTGTCGGTCTCAGAGCTTGAAGCGGCCGCGCAGACGCTTGATCTCGATCTGCACCGCCTCGTCCTCCGGGGAGAGGCGACCGGCCTCGGCGAGACGGCCGCGCGCCCCCTCCAGGTCGTTCTTCTCGGCCAGCTCGCCCGCCCTCAGGCACAGCCTCAGCGCCTCCACCGCGTTGAGGAGGTCGGAGATCAGGAGCACGGTCGCATGCGCCGCCTCCACCTGCCGCTTGGGGTCGAGGGGGTGGTCCTCGCCGCTGGGCACCGGCGTGTCATAGAGCGTGGTGCCGAACGTCTCGTTGACCCAGGCGATATCCTGGCGGGTCTTCTCGTGCACCGTCCGCCGCACCTCGAGCGGCAGGCTGAACTTGTTGCCCGGCAGCGCCTCGAAGGTCAGCGTCTCCTTGCCGGTGCGCCGGCCGGAGCGACCCTCGGGGGTGAAGAGCGGGCGCGCGGTGTTGAGGTGGCTCATCATCCGCGCCGCCTCCATCGACAGCGACTCGTTGTCGATCTTCGCCTCGGCGAGCACCGCCGCCTTCGCCGCGGCGCCGAAGCCGAGCCCCTCGCAGAACTCCGCCACCAGGCCGCCCTCGGCCTTCACCGCCGCGCCGAAATCGCGGATCCGCACCGCCTCGCGGCCGAACGCGCCGATGGCGTTGCGCAGCCGGCCCGACCAGTTGGGAAGCTGCGGCTTGTTGTGCAGCTCGCCCAGCGTCATCCCGCCCTTCAGGAGCTGCTGGCTGACGCTGGTGGTGTAGCCCAGCGGCTCGCGCAGGTAGTAGATCACCTCGATCTCGTCGACGTACATGGCGAACCACTCGCGCAGCCGCTCCAGCTCCACGCGCGACAGGTTCGCCGCCCCCTCCGCCGAGACCAGGAGGCGGTCCCAGTCGTTGTTCTCCAGGTCGTGCACCAGGCTCGCCCGGTAGTGCGCCTGCAGCGCCACCACCTGCTCGGGCGTGCGGATGTCGGCCATCTTGTTGGAGATGTGCCGGGTCGGGTCGTCCATGAAGAGCGAGCAGATCGCGTTGGTGTGGTTGGCCGCGATCGAGGGATAGAGGATGCCGTCCTCGGCAAGCAGCGTCCGGCGCGCGGCGAAGCACGCGTTCTGGATCGAGGTGGTGCCGGTCTTGGGCATGCCGGCATGGAAGAGGAGCGTGCGGGTCATGGCGGGAAGCTCGCAAGGGCGATCGGCGAGGCGAGGCTCGCGAACGGCCGGGTCAGGGACAAGAGGACGGGACGGGTGTCGGCGCCGGAGGGGCCGTCGCGGTCGTCAATCGGGGCGACTTTCGCGGCGGCGCACCTCGGCGGCGTGGCGGCGCCGGGCATAGGCATAGACGTCGAGGTAGGCCTCGACCATGGAGCCGGACTGGAACTTGTCCGCGACGCGGGCGCTGAGGCGGCGATATTCGGCCCGCACCGCCGGGTCCAGCATCCGCCCCATCTCGTCGGTGAAGGCGGCCGTGAAGGCGGCCGTGTCGCGCTGGACCGGTACCAGAACGCCCCCCAACCCCTCCTCCAGCGACAGCATGGCCGCGATCTCGCCGATGCGGCTGGCGATGATCGGCACCCCCTCCTGCGCCGCCTGGATGAGGCACAGCGGGTTCGACTCGCCCGGATAACGCGTCGGCAGGATCGCCACGTCCGACAGCGCGTAGATGCCGTTCACCCGTGACTGGTAGCCCAGGAAGGTGATCCCCGCGGCGGCCCCCTCCGCCGCGCCGCCGCCGGCGTCCTCGCGGGGGCGGGTGGCGAGGGTGCGCGCGACCTCGGTCTTCTCGCCCTCGCCCACCAGCAGGAGGTGCATGGGAACGTCGCGGTGCGCCGCCTGCAGCGCGCGGAAGGCCGTCACCGCCACGCGCCAGCCCTTCCGCTCGATGCCGCGGGCGACGAAGGTGAAGACGACCGCGTCCTCGGCGATCCCCATCTCGCGCCGGCTCTTCTCGAACGGGGCGGTGTCGCGCACCATGGCGTTGCCGATCTTGAACAGGCGGTCGCGCGGCAGCGTCTCCTCGGTGAAGATCGCGAGGTTCTTGTCGGCCGTATAGACCGCTGCCGAGACGTTGCGGGCGAGCGCGGCCAGGTAGTGGGCGACCTGCGGCCGGGTGCGGTCCAGGAAGTCGTGCGAGCCGTGCAGCGTCACCACGTAGGGGGCCGCCTGCAGGCTGGGGTCGAGGCCGAAGAACGAGCTGTCGATGGCGTTGATGTGGCTGTGGACGACGTCGACCCCGGTGCGCCGCAGGAAGGCGTCGCGGCCCATGATCGCCATGTCGGCGACGTCGTAGATGGCGACCGACGGCGGCAGCATCGCCCGCATCTCCGCCTGCACCTCGGTGAGGTTCTGCGCCAGCATGGTGACGATGAACCCGCGCTCCTGCAAAAGCGCCGCGAGGCGGATGGCGAACACCTCCCCCCCGCCCGAATGGAAGCCGAGGAAGCCGAGGAGGATGTGCGTGCGGGTGCGCGGCTGGGCCGTCACGGCCTCGACCGAGAGCACCTCCTCGAAGACGAGGTGCTCTTCCCCCGGGCGCGTCCCCATGCCGAAGTGGTCGTACTCGGCGCGCACCTTGTCGAGGAAGCTCCGCCGCGTCGCGCGGGGGATCGGCCACGTCTCGCACAGCGCCAGCATCACCGCGGCATACTCGCGATAGTAGAACTCGCGCGCGAAGTTGGAGGCGGAGGTGTTGGTGCCGTGCTGGCGGAAATGGGCCAGCGCCGCCGGCTCGTAGACGATCTGCCCGCCGCCGGCGATCTGGCTGTAGAGGTACCAGTCGCCGGCGATGCGGAAGCTCCTGGCGCGCGTCCAGACCGCCTCGGGGAGCCGCTGGCGGCGGAACATCGCCCCGCCGACGTTGGCGATCACGTTGCGCACGCCGAACGCCGCGGCGAACCACTCGGCCGCCGGGCGCTTGATCGGGACGGTCCAGTCGCGCGCCTCGGCGCTCTGGCGCAGGCCCTCCATGCCGGCCATGAACGCGCCGGCGGCGTCCGCGAACTCGATTCTGCCGAACGCCATGGTGACGCTCTCGTCGCGGAAATGGGGCACCAGCGCCGCGGCGAAGCCGGTGTCGCAGAAGTCGTCGCTCTCGCAGATCCAGACGAGGTCGCCGGTCGCCAGCGCCAGCCCCTTCTGCCACTGCGCGAAGACGTTGCCGGCGTTGGTCTCGTTGGGCACGATCCGGATCGGCCGCGCGCACGTCGCCGCGAAGCGCTCGACGACGGCGAGGCTGTCGTCGGTGGAGGCGTCGTCGAGGACGATGATCTCGATGTGCGGGTAGGTCTGGTCCGCGATCGAGGCGAGGCGCTCCTCCAGGAAGCGGGCGTGGTTGTAGTTGGGGACGATGGCGCTGACGCGCAGCGCCGGATCGGGGCGCAGCGCGTGGTAGGCGTCGGGCGCGCGCAACTCGGCCTTGCCGTGCCGGTGGTAGTGCCAGAAGGCGCTGCGGTTGAGGCCGGCGAGGTCCGGATTGGAGCGGCGGTAGAAGTCGGGATCGAAGGTGGGGGTGGGCCGGTGACCCTCGGCCTCGCCGATCGCCAGATAGTGCGTCAGCGGGTCGAGATCGCTGTCGGCCGCCTCCGGGTAGGTGGCGAGGTAGAAGGCGGCGTCGAAGTGCGGGGCGACGACGGGCTTCTCGATCTCGGCGCGGGCGAGGGCACGGGTGCGGGCCGCCTCGCGCGCCCGCGCCGCCGCCTTCGGCGACAGGACGATCGGCCCGGAGGCCAGACCCTGGGTGCGGGCGAGGTCGTACCAGAAGAGGTTGAAGGCGGCGTCGCGCAGCGCCGGGTTGCCGGCGCGGTAGAGGACGGGGTCGAAGTCGGGCACCGGGCGGCGCCCCTCCTCCTCGCCGTGGCGCACATAGTGGACCACGGGGTCGAAGCCGGCGGCGGCGACGTCGGGATACATCGCCAGATATTGCTCGGCATCGATGAAGGGGCGCAGGCGCTCCACCAGCTGCGCCTCGTCGGTCGCCGGGTCGAGCTCGAGGGGCGGGGCGGGGGCGCCCTGCCGGCCCTCGAAGATCCCCGCCGAGAGGTAGTGCCAGAAGAGGTTGTAGGGGGCGTGGGCGAGGTCGGCGTGCTGCTGGCGATAGAAGACCGGGTCGAAGTCGGGGCTCGGCGAGCGGCCCTCCGCCTCGCCGATCTCGATGTAGTGGGTGACCGGGTCGAGGCCGCTGTCGGCGACGTCCGGGTAGGCGGCGAGGTAGGCCTCGGGGTCGAAGTTGCGGGCGATCAGCTCGGCGCGGGCGGCGCGGCTGTCGGCCGGCTCGGCCTCGAGGCCCTGTTCCCGGCCGAGGGTGAGATAGTGCAGGAAGAGGTTCGCCGCCCCCGCCACCGCGGCGCCGTGGCGCTCACGGTAGCGGGCGGGGTGGAAGTCGGCCCGCGGGGCACGGCCCTCGGCCTCGCCGAAGCGGACATAGTGGGTCAGCGGGTCCATCCCCGTGGCCCGCACGTCCGCGTTCTCGGCGAGGTAGAAGTCGGCGTCGAAGTGGGCGCGCAGGGTCGCCGTCTGCGTCTCGGTGAGGGGCGCGGGCGCGGCGATGCCGTCGGCGGGGGGCGCGTCTTGGTCGGATCGATCGGCGCTCACACGCCCTCCTCGCCTCGTCGTTCGGTGCCGCGGGGGCCGACCCCCGCATCGTTTGGCCGGCGTGCCGGGACCTCCTGTCACCTGACCGAATTGGCAGGCGGGGGCAAGTCCGCCGGGCCGGCGGGTGGAACCCCGGCGGGGCGGCGCGATTTTCCGAGGGATCGGACGACACCGCAGGAGGAGCTGAGCGATGCCACGCCGAGCCGCAGGACGCGCCATCCCCGAGGAGGAGATCGAGTGGCGCACGTGGAACGACCAGATCGAGGGCGAGTATCCGGGCGTGACCTGGGGCAGCGTCTTCAGCGAGACGGCGGCGCCGGGGATCGGCCTGTTCGAGATCGCGCCGGGGGCGGAGCTGCCCAAGCACCACCACACGCCGGACGAGATCTATTTCGTTGTCTCCGGCGAGGGGACGGTGAAGATCTACAACCGCACGCACCGGCTGGCGCCGGGGACCACGGTCCACATCCCCTCCAACGCGGCGCACGTGACGGTGAACACCGGCGAGAGCCCCTTGCGGATCCTCTACATGTTCCCCGGCGCGTCGTTCTCGCAGGTCGACTACGTGATCGACGCGGCGCCCGCCGCGGCCTGAACGCGAGGGGCGTGCGGGTGAGGCGGTGTCAGCCGGCGGTCGCGGCGGTGCCCCGGTGCTGCATCCAGCGCCAGGCGGTGGTGATCAGCGTGTCGGGGTCGGAGTGGCGCGGGCGCCAGTCCAGCAGGCGCGCCGCGGCGGCCGGCTCGGCCACCAAGAGCGGCGGATCGCCGACGCGGCGCGGCCGGATCTCGCGCCGCACCGGAAGGCCGGTGACGCGCTCGGCGTGGGCGAGGATCTCCAGGACCGACGAGCCGCGCCCGGTGCCGAGGTTGATCGCGCGGAAGCCGGCGAGCCGGCCCGCCAGCAGCCGCTCGATCGCCGCGACATGGGCGCTGGCGAGGTCCACCACGTGCACGAAGTCGCGCACGCACGAGCCGTCGGGGGTCGCATAGTCGGTGCCGTTGACGCCGATCACCCGCTCCGGCCGCCCCGCCGCCATCAGGACGAGGGGGACGAGGTGCGTCTCGGGGTCGTGGTCTTCGCCGATCTCGGCCTCGAAGCTCGCCCCCGCGGCGTTGAAGTAGCGCAGCGCGACGGCGTCGAGGCCGTAGGCGGCGGCCGCGTCGGCGAGCATCGTCTCGACCATCAGCTTGGTGCGGCCGTAGGTGTTCACCGGCAGGCAGGGCGTCGTCTCGTCGATCGGCAGCCGCTCGGGATCGCCGTAGACCGAGCAGGTCGAGGAGAGGACGAAGGCCTTCACCCCGTGCGCCAGCGCCCGGCGCACCAGGGTCAGCGAGTTCGCGACGTTGACGTCGTAGAAGAGCAGCGGGTCGGCGACCGAGTGCGCCACCTCCGACAGGGCCGCGAAGTGGACGACCGCGGCCGGCTGCCAGCGCGCGAAGACGGCGTCGAGCCGCGCCGCGTCGGCGAGGTCCCCCTCCTCGAACGGGCCCCACCGGACGGCCGCGCGGTGGCCCTTGAGGAGATTGTCGTAGACGACCGGGGTATGGCCGGCGCCGGCCAGCGCCTTGGCGGTGTGCGCGCCGATATAGCCGGCACCGCCGGTGACGAGGATGGTCGCCATGAAAACCTCGAGTGGGGGCGCTCAAGTGGGGGGCGGGGGGCGGAGTCCGGCTCTCAAAGTTCCGTGACGACGATCTTGTGCAGGCCCACCGCCAGCGTGCGCGCGTCGCCCTGCGGGGTGAGGTCGACCTTGGCGCCGATCGAGAGCTTCACGTCGCTGTAGGCCGCGCCCGCCGGGCCGCCGACGGCGTCGAAGGTCGCGCTCTTCACGATCATCCCGTCGACCCGCTTGGTCTCGTCGTAGCTCGCCGGGGTGCGCCCGTCGCAGCTCACCTGGAAGGCGTTCAAGGTCTTCTCGTTGATGGAGATGGCGATGTAGACGTCCACCCGGCGGGGGCGGCGGCGGGTGATGGGCAGCGTCAGCACCGCGGTGTCGTCGCGGCCCATCCAGTGGTAGTTGAGCCCGTCGCCGCGCACCTCGTTGGCGTAGAAGGCCGGATGCTCGAAGGCGGCGTCGAACCACAAGGTCGCCGAGGCCTGCTCCTCGAGGCCGCCGGCGGTGTCGGCCACCAGACCCACGTTCTTGGCGAACAGGGTGCTGAGCGTCGTCTCCAGCGCGCCGAGGCGAGCCTCGACTGCGGCAATTCTGCGTTCCTGGTCCAAGCTCGCGCCCCCTTCGCTCGGGCCGTCGCCCCGTCCCGGCGCCCAGCGCCCGCCTGGGCCGCGGATATCCGCTTTGCCGGGCAACATCAATACAAGACGCCGCCGTGGCGCAATCTGCGCGCGAGGGGCGAGCGCCGCCGGCGCGGGCCGCGACGTCATCAAACGCTTGGAAGGGGCACCGGCTAGTGCTAGCCGACCAGGAGGCGGGTTCCGGCAAGGTCTGACACCACGGTGACGACGTTCGACGAGCGGCTCGATTTCTCCAGGGATCGGGCCGACCATCTCCACGATGCACTGAGCACCTTGGTGCGCACGCGCGCC
>NZ_CP094832.1 GCF_022865125.1 Acuticoccus sp. I52.16.1
TCGATCAGTTGAAGGCCTTCGTCGAGGCGGATGTCCCCGAAATCGCCAAGTTGAACGAAGACAAATTCGGGGTCACGAACGCGCAGGCCAAGATCGACCGGTTCATGGGTCTCGTGGAGAAGTGGGAAGGTCTCGTCGCCGCGATCGATCCGACCAATCCGGATCAGGTCGCCGACCTCTACCGTGACAACATCTACGGTGACACCGACAAGTCGACCTACGGGATGTAGGAAACCACCGGCGGCCGCCTCGCGCGGCCGCCGCCATCGTGCCCACCTCGGGGAGGAATAGCATGCTCGGTTGGATTGGCCGCGTCCTGTCCCGCGTGCTCGACGCGACGCAGATCATCGCCGCTCTGCTCATCATCGCGATGATGTTTCACATCACGCTCGACGTCCTGATCAAGTATACGACCTCGCGCGGGTTCCCGGCGACGGTCGAGATCGTCTCGCATTACTATATGGTCGGCGTCGCGTTCCTGCCCATCGCGTTCGCCGAGCGGATGCGCGCGCACGTCTCGGTCGAGGTGGTGACGCACACCCTGTCGCCGCGGCTGCAGAGCGTGGCGCTTTACGTCTCCTGGCTTCTGTCGATCGTCGTCTATGCGCTGCTGACCTATCGGACCTTCCTCGATGCCGAGAAGAAGCGCGCCGTCGGGGCCTTCGTCTTCACCCAGGACGTCCGGCTCGACATCTGGCCGACCTACTACTTCCTGCCGATCGGCTTCGGACTGATGGTCTTGACCCTGATCTACCGGTGCGTCGTCTTCTTCCGGCCGCAGGACGACGTGATGAAGGGCCGGATCAGCGAAGCGGTTCCGACATGACCGACCTGATCCTCGGCTTCGTCGGCATCGGGATGGCGGTCTTCCTCATCCTGGGCGGCATCCCGATCGCGGTGTCACTGATCTCGGTCTCTTTCGTCGGCATCTTCGTGATGGTCGGCGAGCGGGCGGCCTTCGGCATCCTCACCGCCGTCGTCTACGACTTCGTCTCGAAGTGGACGCTGACCTCGATCCCGATGTTCCTGCTGATGGGGTTCGTCTGCTACCACGCCGGCCTGACGCGGGGTCTGTTCGAGCTCTTCCGTATCTTCTTCGCCCGCCTGCCCGGCGGCTTGGCGATCACCGCGGTGGTCGGCTCGGCCGGCTTTGCCACCGTCACCGGCTCCAGCGTCGCCTGCGCGGCGGCGATGGGGCGCATCGCGGTCCCGGAGATGATGCGCCTCGGCTACAAGCCGGAGCTCGCCACCGGCAGCATCGCGGCGGCCGGCACCATCGGCGCGCTGATCCCGCCGTCCATCCTGCTGATCCTCTTCGGCACGTTCACGCAGACGCCCGTCAGCCACCTCTTCCTCGGCGGCATCGGCGTGGGGCTGCTGACGGCGGTCGCCTACATTGCCGTCATCATCGTGCGGGTGAAGCTGAACCCGTCGCTGGCGCCGGCGACCACGCAGGCGGTGACACCGGCGGAGCGGAGCGCCGCGGTCAAGCAGACGTGGCCGACGCTGCTCTTGATCCTGACCGTGTTCGGCGGCCTCTTCTCGGGCGTGTTCACGGCGACCGAGGCGGGCGCGGTCGGCGCGATGGCGTCCTTCGTGGTCGCCGCGCTCAACCGCTCGCTCAACGGGCGCGTGGTATGGAGCGCGGTGACGGAGACGACGTACACCACGGCCAGCATCTTCGTCATCACCATCGGCGCCAACCTCCTCACCCGCTTCCTCTCGCTCAGCGACGTGGCGGGGGTCTTGTCGGAATTCGTGGTCAGCTTCGGCGCCGAACCGTGGATCCTCGCGATCGGCCTCGCCGTGCTCTACGTGCTGCTGGGCCTCATCCTGGAACCGCTGGGCGCGCTCCTTCTGACGCTGCCGGTCGTGCTGCCGGTCATGCAGGCCTCGGACGCCAGCATGATCTGGTACGGGGTGCTGGTGGTGAAGCTCCTGGAAGTGGGGATGATCACGCCCCCCGTCGGCCTCAACGTCTTCGTGGTGAAAGGGGTCGTGGGCGACCTCGTCTCCACCTCGGCGATCTTCCGCGGCATCTGGTGGTTCTTGATGATCGACGTCGTCGTCATCGCACTGGTGATCGCCTTTCCGGGGCTGGTGACGGCGATCCCGAACCTGGCGGGCGGCTAGGGCCATGCACGACATCCGCAGAACTCCCGAGGAGGTACGATGAGAACCCGCATCACGGAGCTGCTGGGGTGCTCGGTTCCGATCATCCAGGGCGGCATGCACATGGTGGGCGACGCGACGCTGGCCGCCGCCGTCTCCAACGCCGGTGGCTTCGGGATCATCACCGGTCTCTCCCAGGGCACGCCCGAACGGCTGGCGGCCGAGATCGCCCGCTGCCGGACGCTGACCGACCGGCCCTTCGGCGTGAACCTCACCTTCCTGCCGACCGTGAAGACGCCCGATTATCCCGGCCTGATCGACGCGATCGAGAGCGGCGGGGTGCGCGTGGTGGAGACGGCCGGGCGCAACCCGCAGCAGGTCATGCCGCGGCTGAAGGCGGCGGGCATCGCGGTGATCCACAAGTGCACCTCGGTGCGCCATGCGTTGAAGGCACAGCGGATCGGCTGCGACGCGGTATCGGTCGACGGGTTCGAGTGCGGCGGCCACCCGGGCGAGGACGACGTGCCCAACATGATCCTGCTGCCGCGGGCGGCGGAGGAACTGGAGATCCCGTTCGTGGCGTCGGGCGGGATGGCGGACGGGCGCTCGCTGGTCGCGGCGCTGGCGCTGGGAGCGGACGGGATCAACATGGGCACGCGCTTCCTGTGCACGCGGGAGGCGCCGGTGCACGAGAACGTCAAGGCGGCCATCGTCGCCGCGAGCGAGCTGGACACGCGGCTCATCATGCGCGGGCTGCGCAACACCGAGCGTGTCCTCAACAACCCGGCGGTGGCGCGCATCCTCGAGACGGAGCACGCGCGCGGCGCGGACCTGCGGTTCGAGGATGTCGCCGAGGAGGTGGTCGGGGTCTACCCGCGCGTCATGAAGGAGGGCCAGGCCGACGTCGGCGCGTGGTCGTGCGGGATGGTCGCCGGGCTGATCCACGACGTTCCGAGCGTCAAAGAGCTGGTCGAGCGGACGATGGACGAGGCGCGCGCTTTGATCCGCGGCCGGCTGGCCACCCTCGCGGCCTGAGGAGAGCGCATGTTCGAGACCGAGATCGCCCGGCAGGAAGACGGCACCCTGGCCGGACCCTGGCGCCGACCGCGCCAGATGCTGTCCGACCAGGACTATGGCGGCCACGCCTCGATGCACGACGACGCGACGGCCCGCAGCGTCGGCTTTCGCGGCGGTGCCATCGAGGGGCCGACGCACTTCAGCCAGTTCGTCCCGCTGTGCGTGGCGCATTTCGGGGCCGACTGGCTGGCGCACGGCTGCCTGTCGGCGCACTACCGCGCGCCGGCCTACGAAGGGGACGAGGTGCGCGCCGTCCTGACCCCCGGCCCGCGCGGCGACGCAGCGCAGATCCGGATCGAACGGGCCGACGGGACGGAGATCCTGCGCGGCACGGCCTCGATCGGCGCGGACGCTCCGCCAAGCGCGCTCGACGAGCGATTGAGCCGGCTGGAGCCGCTGGCGGAACCGGTGATCCTGTCGCGGGTCAGCGTCGGCGCACGGGTGCCCGCGGTGCCGGTCCGCATGGGTATGCACGACCCCATGGGTGCGCTCTATCCGTTCACGCTGGCCGACAAGCTCCGTGTCATCACCGAGCCGTCGCCGGCCTATCGCGGCCCGGACAACCCGTGGGGCCGGCCGCTGGTGCCGTTCGAGATGGTCAGCGTCTTGATGCAGCACACCTGGGACGACACGGCGCTCGGCGTGAAGGGTCCCGCGCTCGGCATGTTCGCCGATCAGGAGATCCGCCTTGTCGCCGGCCCGGTGCTGCAGGACGTGGACTATACGCTGGAACGCGAGGTGGTCTTCCTCTCCGGCAGCCGGCGCACCGAGAGCGCCTGGATCCGCTCCACGCTGCGTGATGCCGCCAGCGGGGCGACCGTCGCGATCATGCTCCTCAACAGTGCCGTCCTGAAGGAGACCTATGCCCCCTATTTCGCCGAGCGGGAGGCACTCTATGGCCGCTGAAGACAACGTCACCGATCGCGAGGTCCTCGTCACGATCGACGGCGACGTTATGGTGCTGACGCTGCACCGGCCGGACCGCATGAACGCCTTCACCTACCGGATGCGCGACGAGCTGCTGGACGCGCTCGAGCGCGCCGACGGCGACGACGCGGTGCGCGCGATCGTCGTCACCGGCGCGGGTCGCGCCTTCTGCGCCGGGGCGGACCTTTCCGCCGGTGACGACGCGTTCGCCGGGGAGCACGCCGCGGCGCCCTGGCGCGACGGGGGCGGCATGGTCGTCCTGCGGATGTTCAACCTGAAAAAACCGGTCGTCGCCGCATTCAACGGGGCGGCCGTCGGGATCGGCGCGACATTGTGCCTGACGGCCGACGTCCGCATCGCCTCGGACAAGGCGAAATTCGGCTTCGTCTTCACCCGCCGCGGGGTGGTGCTGGAGAGTTGCGCCTCCTGGTTCCTGCCGCGAATCGTCGGCATGCCGCAGGCGCTGCGCTGGTCGATCTCGGGCCGCGTGTTCGACGCTGCGGAGGCGCATCGCGCCGGGCTGGTGGCCGAGGTGACGGCGCCGGAGGCGCTCCTGCCGCGCGCCAAGGCGATCTGCGCGGAGCTGACGGCGGAGACAGCGCCGGTCTCCGTCGCGCTGGTGCGGCAAATGCTGTGGCGTATGGCGGGGGTGGATCACCCGATGCAGGCGCACCGCATGGAATCGCAGATCTTCGGCGCGCGGGCGCGCTCCCCCGACGTCGCCGAAGGGATCGCCTCCTTCCTCGAGAAGCGGCCGGCGACCTTCCCCGGACAGCCGTCGACCGACATGCCCGACGTCGGCGACTGGCTGCGCGATCCCGACTACGAGACCGGACGCTAGCGCGGCTCGCCGCTCAGGGCGGGTCGACCTGAGCGAAGAGCAATCGCGCCAGACCAGGAGAGCGAGCACGCATTTAGCCGCTCAATCCGATCCAGATTCGGCGGCGAGCGCGCTGGACCGGGCCGGTTCAGCGCTGGATTGCGGCACCGGAGGCCAGCAGCGCGTCGACGCTCGCCGCGTCGAAGCCCCAGTCTCCGAGGGCGGCGCGCGTGTCCGCACCGGCGGCGCGGGGCGGGGTCGGCGCGGCGGGCGTCGAGCGGGAGAAGCGCGGCGCCGCGGCGGGCTGGGCGACGCCGTCGACCTCTAGGAAGGCCTCGCGGGCGACCATGTGCGGATGGGCCCGCGCCTCGGACGGCGACAGGACGGGCGCAAAGCAGGCGTCGCTGCCTTCCATGCGGCGGCACCATTCCTCCCGCGTCGCCGAGCGGAAGTGGGCGGCGAAAGTGCGGCGCAGCAACGGCCATCCGGCGGTGTCGTATTGTGCGGGGAGGGAGGCCGGGTCGAGGCCCAGCAGCGTCAGCATCTGGGCATAGAATTTCGGCTCGATGGCGCCGATGGCGACGTGCCGGCCGTCCGCCGTCTCGTAGACGTCGTACCACGGCGCGCCCGTGTCGACGATGTTCTCGCCCCGCGCCTCGGTCCACCGGCCGCCGGCGGTCAGGCCGTGGATCATGCCGATGAGCGAGCTGGCCCCGTCGACCATCGCCGCGTCGACCACCTGGCCGCGCCCGGAGGCCCGCGCCTCTATCAGCGCGCAGACGATGCCGAACGCCAGGTACATCGCCCCGCCGCCGAAGTCGCCGACGAGGTTCAGCGGCGGGACCGGCGCTTCGCCCTTGCGCCCGACGCTCCAGAGCACGCCGCTGAGCGCGATGTAGTTGATGTCGTGCCCGGCGGCGCGAGCCAACGGTCCGTCCTGGCCCCACCCCGTCATCCGCCCGTAGACGAGAGCCGGGTTGTGGGCGTGGCAAATGTCCGGAGCGAGGCCGAGCGATTCCATCACCCCGGGGCGAAAGCCTTCGATGACGACGTCCGCCTGCGCGGCGAGGGCCAGGGCGGCGTCGCGCCCCGCCGGATGCTTCAGGTCGAGGACGATCGAGCGGCGGCCCCGGTTCAGCACGTCGAACCGGTGCGTCTCGTCGGCCGTCACCGCGTCCGGACGGTCGACCCGCAGGACCTCGGCACCCATGTCGGCCAGCATCATCGCGCAGAAGGGCGCCGGGCCGATGCCGGCGATCTCCACCACCTTCACGCCGTGCAGCGGACCCATCGTGCGTCAGCTCGGCCGGGTCGAGAAGATCGCCGTGCCGGCGGCGGCGAACATGCCGCCGAGAGCGTGGGCGAGCGAGACCTCGACGCCGTCCACCTGCGCCGCCGCCGTCCCGCGCAGCTGGCGAACGCTCTCCTGCACCGCATACATGCCGTAGCGGCCGGTGTGCGTGTAGGCGAGGCCGCCGCCCGTGGTGTTCACCGGCAGGCGCCCGCCCGGCGCGGTGGCGCGGCTCTCGTAGAGCGCGGCACCCTCGCCGGGCCGGGCGAAGCCCAGCGCCTCCAGCGCGAAGAGGGGGATATGGGCGAACGCGTCGTACAGCATCAGGTGCTGGATGTCGGACGGGTCCATCCCGGCGCTCTCGAACGCCATGCGTCCGGACCGCTCGAACACGCCCGCGAAGGCGAAGTCCTCCATCTGGCTCACCAGGGCGGCGCCATAGGCCTCGCCGACGCCACGCAGGTAGACCGGTTTGGCGGGGAAGTCCTTCGCCCGGTCCGCCGCCGTGACGACGAGGGCGCCGCCCCCGTCGGTGACGACGCAGCACTCCAGGATATGCATCGGCCAGGCGATGACGCGCGAGGCGAGCACGTCCTCGACGGTGATCGGGTCGCGCAGGAAGGCGCGCGGGTTGCGGGCGGCCCACTCGCGCTGCACCACGGGAACGCTCGCCAGCGTCTCCGGCGCGATGCCGTGGACGGCCATGTAGCGCGTCAGCATCAGGGTCAGTGCGGTGGTCGGTCCGACGGTGCCGTAGGGCAGCTCGAACTGCCGGTGCAAGTCGGTGAACTGCATGTCCACCGGACCGCGGCCGACGCCGGAGCGGCCGCTTTCGCCGTGCGCGATCAGGACCGTCTCGCACTGGCCGGCGGCGATGGCGGCGGCCGCGTGCCGCAGATGCAGCATCGGGCTGCACCCGCCGACGTCCGTCCCGTCGAGCCAGTCGGCGCGCACGCCCAGGAAGTCGGCCACGAGGTTCGGCCGCTCGTAGCTCGTCGCGATCCCGTCGACGTCGGCGATCGTCAACCCCGCATCGCTCAGCGCATCGCGCGCCGCCTCCGCGATCAGCTCGATCTCGGACATGTCGTCGATGATCCCGAGGCGCCGGGTTTCGGCGGCGCCGACGACGGCGAGCCCGCTCATCGTGCGGCACCGTTCGGTGCGGGGCGGAAGTGGAGCAGCGTGGGTCCCTCCGGCAGGTCCTCGAATACCGGCTCGAGCGGCATGTCGATTGTCAGGTTCGCCGGGTCGGGCGCGACGTCGACGATCTGGGTCATGAGGCGCGGCCCCTCGGCCAGCGCGGCGACGGCGACGACGTTGGGACGGGCGAAACCGGGCACCCGGTGGTTGCTGACGACGAACGAGTAGAGCGTGGCCGCCCCCGACGCCCGGACGACCTCGACCGCCGTCCCCCCGCAGAACGGGCAGTGGTTGCGCGGCGGAAAATAAGCCCGATCGCACGGGGTGCAGTGCTGAATCAGAATTCGCCGCTCCGCCAATCCATCCCAGAAATGCTGCGTTTCCGGTGTGGGCTGGGGGACAGGCCGCGTCTCGGATCGTGCCATCTGCTCCTCCTCGTCCGACACTGCCGTCATTTCACGTAGTAATATTGTTTTCAACTGTTGACACGCTCGAAGGGCGAAAACTAGCGTACGGCGACGATGCGCCGGCCTGCGGGTGGGGGCCGGACGTGGGGCAAAAGGACAAGAAATGATTCGCTCTGACAGGCGCGGCGACGGGGTCCTGGTGTTGACCTGGGACCTTGCGGGACACGCGACCAACGTGTTGTCCGCGCAGAGCATCGAGCGCTTCGGGAGCCTGATGCGCGCGGCGATCGCCGACGTTTCGGTGCGCGGCATCGTCGTCGCCTCGGCCAAGCGGGATTTCCTAGCCGGGGCCGACCTCACCAGCATTTTGCCGGGGACGATGGGCCGCGAGCCGTACGCGCAGCAGATCCGCGACTTCCACCGGATCTGGCGGGACATCGAGACCGGCGGCAAGCCGGTCGTCGCCGCCCTCAACGGGACCACGCTGGGCGGCGGGTTCGAGCTGGCGCTGTGCTGCCATCGGCGCATCGCGGCGGACGTCGGCGCGGCGCGGATCGGCCTGCCGGAGGTCACGCTGGGTCTCATTCCGGGCGGTGGCGGCACGCAGCGGCTGCCGCGCCTGATCGGTCTCGCCGCGGCGCTGCCGGTGATCCTGGAGGGACGCACGCTGCGGTTCGCCGAGGCGCACGAGCGGGGAATGATCGACGAACTCGTCGCGCCGGACGCGCTGTTGGAGCGGGCCTGCGTGGTGGCGAGCACGATGGCGGACGTCGACGCCTCGCAGCCTTGGGACCGCCCCGGCTTCACCCTTCCGGGCGGTATGGACGCAGCGGCCGTCGACAAGGCCGAGGCCCGGATGCTGGAACGCACACGCGGCCTCCAGACGGCGCCGAGGCGGGCGCTGGCCAGCATGCGCGAGGGTGCCGCGCTGCCGATCGAGGCGGGCCTGGAACTGGAGGCGGAACATTTCGTCGCCTGCTGCTTCGACCCGCAGGCGGCCAATTTCATCCGCACGAACTTCTTCGGCATCGGCGCGGCGCGGAAGCTGGCGGCGCGGCCGGAGGGCGTGGACCGGCTCGATATCGCGCGGGTCGGCGTTCTGGGAGCGGGGATGATGGGGGCGGGGATCGCCCAGGTCGCCGCCGCCGCGGGGATCGAGGTCGTCCTCGTCGACGCGACCGCCGAACTCGCCACGCGAGGGCGGGACAAGGCCGGCGCCGCGCTCGGCCGGCAGGTCGCCAAGGGGATCGTGAGCGAGGAGCAGCGAGCCGCGACGCTCGGCCGGATCCATCCGACGGACGACTTCGCCGCCCTGGCCGGTGTCGACCTCGTGGTCGAGGCCGTGTTCGAAGACCGGGCCGTCAAGGCGGACGTGACCGGGCGCGCGATCGCGGTGGTCGGCGCGCAGACCCTGTTCGCGTCCAACACCTCGACGCTGCCGATCACCGGGCTGGCCGAGGCGAGCCCGGAACCGGCCAACGTCATCGGCGTCCACTTCTTCTCGCCGGTCGACCGGATGTCCCTCGTGGAGGTCATCCTCGGGGAGAAGACGTCCGAGACCGCGCTCGCTCACGCGCTCGACTTCGTGCGGCTCCTGCGCAAGACGCCGATCGTGGTGCGCGACGGGCGCGGCTTCTACACCAGCCGCGTCTTCGCGACCTACATCTACGAGGCTCTCGAGATGCTGGAGGAGGGTATCGCGCCGGACCTCGTGGAGGCGGGCGGACTGGCGACCGGCTTGCCGCTCGGACCGCTGGCGCTGAGCGACGAGTTGTCGATCGAGCTGGCCTACCGCGTGCTGCGCCAGGAGCGCGAGGACACGGGCGACGGCTTCGTCGAGACGGCGCCGTACCGGGTATGCAGGCTGATGGTGGACACGCTGGGGCGCCCGGGACGAAAGTCCGGCGCCGGCTACTACGCGTACGACGAGGCGGGCGGCAAGCGGCTGTGGCCGGGCCTCGCCGCGCACTTCGCGCCGCTGGAGCGCCAGCCGGCGGTGGAGGAGATTGCCGAGCGGTTCCTCGCGATCCAGTCGCTGGAGGCGCTGCGCTGCCTGGAGGACGGCATCCTCGCCCGCCACATCGACGCAGACATCGGCGCCGTTCTCGGATGGGGCTATCCGGCCTTCCGCGGTGGTCCCGTCGGCCACGTCCACACCGTCGGCCCGGCGGCCTTCCTGTCGCGCTGCGAGGCGTTGGCCCGGACCCATGGCCCGCGGTTCGACCCGCCGCAGAACCTGCGCCGTGCCGCGACCGGCGCCGCACCGCTCTACGACGCCGATCCCTCAGAGCTACGTTAGAGCGCATCCATTCGCAAGGCGTCGGGACGGTCGTGACGGCTCACGGCGCCAAGGTTCCATAAGCCCGATTACGCGACCTGCGAGTGTAACGGGGTGTATTCACTTTCCAAGTGCGACAAGCCAGCGATAGCAATGGTTTAGCGGACCTTGGGAATCGTATGTGCCACGGGCCTACTCGCAGCTCGGCCTTGAAGAGAGGCGCAGAAGCGAAAGCTGGCGGCGCGGTGGGGTGAGCGTCGACGTGTTGGCGGAGAAACTCGGGCGGCATCGTTCGACTTCAGACCATCCGACTCCAGCGTCTGGTTTTGCGGCGGATCGCCCGTCACGGACGTCAGATTGCCGTTGGCGTCGTAGCTGAGCGTCGCCGCCCCGACCTTCGTGGGGGCGTGCGGCCGCACCGACGTCGCCCCTTGCGCCGGGTAGGTGGTGCTCCCCAGCCCGGCCATCGATTTCAGGATGTTCGCCATGTCGGCCCTCTGGCTCGGCCGAGGTGCGGCCGCGCGTTACAGCGAGAGGTCGCTGTCTTCCTTGTTGCCGCCGGGGCGGCCGTAGGTGAGGAGGTCGAAGGGGCCTGAATTACCGGGATAGTGGTAGATGTAGCGGCGTGCCGTCGACGTCCATTTTGAACCCTCTCCCGGAGGGGGCTCGGACCACGGGGCGGCCTTGTTTATCCGCCCATGTGCGAGTGCCCGGATGGTCCAAAATGTCGTCGACGATCTGCTCTCCGACTTTGTTGCGTTCAGCCGGCCGCGTTCCGCCCGCCGGGTAGCGACTGTTTGGGCGGCCACTATGCTTTTGCAACGCTCTACCAGCTCTCGTGTGGTTTTGCTTATCTGGCATGCGTGCCGCGCGAGCGTATGATTGCTTTTCTGCTGCAGTCAAAGTGCGACCTTGACTTGGATTGCGCGGCAGAGCGGGACTCCGTTTCCCGATCTTCGATGCGGCCCAAGCCGCTAGCCTCCCCGCGTAGCGGCCACCGGATCTTGCTATCGTTCCGCAATAGGCAAGACACCCTCGTACGAGCGGCACGATCCACGTTTCGCGCTCCATCGGAATTGCCCCGAGCGCTACGTATCCGGAATAGAGCTCACCCGTGCTTTCGACGCCTGCATGCTCCATTTCGTCTCCAAGCGCGCTGCGCTCAGATGGGGAGACGCTCAAATCTCCACCTGGGTCAGACCGGGATGCTTCGCCGCTTGCCTCACCCTCTGGGTCGATCAGATTCACCGGATCATTTGCCCCATAGGCATACCGGTTGGTCCCAACGCCGGCCTCGATCGGGTCCAGCATATCGGGCGAGATGAAGCGCCCCAAGAGGGGGGAATAGTACCGGGCGTTGAGGTACATCAGCCCCGTCGACGCGTCGTACCGCTCGCCGATGAAGCTCTTCGACTCCGCCACAGGCGCGACGGCGAGTTCCGTCCGGGTTTCGAAGCCATACGGCATGTAGCCGATCGCCGTCACCTTCTGCCCCGACGCGTTGGTGACGAGCCGCACCGAGCCGTCGTGGTCGCGATGCACCCCGTAGGTCGCCGTCCCGACCCGCTTCACGTCGGGCACGGGGTACTTAGTGTAGACGGTCCCGTCGAACTCCATGTCGGCGAGGAAGTATATCGACTCCGGCGTCCCGCCCGTCGGGATCACCGTGCGCCGCAGCCGGCTGTCGTCCGGCCCGTAGACCATGATCGTCGAGCCGCCCCGGCTGACCGACTTCAGCCGGTTCAGACCATCCCACTCCAGCGTCTGGTTTTGCGGCGGATCGCCCGTCACGGAGGTCAGATTGCCGTTGGCGTCGTAGCTGAGCATCGCCGCGCCGATCTTCGTCGGTGCGGCCGCATCGACGTCACCCCTTGCGCCGGGTCGGTGTAGATCCCCCTATCGGGCGCAGATTTAAGGTTGTTCGCCTTGTCGTAGGTGTAGTTCGTCGTCGCGTTGGTGGCGGTGTTACGAGCCGGTCTCGAGGTCGAGCTCCATGGACCAGCCGACGATCCGGCGCGAGAAGGCGTCGAGCACGACGGCGAGATAGAGGAAGCCGGCCCACGTCGGAACGTAGGTGATGTCGGCCAGCCACAACCGGTCCGGTGCCTCGGCGCGGAAGGCGCCGCAGCTCCTCGCTCGTCAGCCCATCGGTGCGGCTTCCGCCGTCACGCTCGGCCTGGCAGATCCAGCCGTGGACCCGTATGGGCACACGGTTCGAACTCGCGCGCCGGCTCCCCGATGCTGCGATCTGTGCGCGTCAACGCCACGATCTGCTCGCGGAACTCCGCTGGATAGGGACGTCTCCTTCTCGGCATCGCGGCACTCTCCTCTCAGGGCAAGTGTGTCCACCAAACCGGGCAACTCCAACTCCAACTCCAACTCCAACTCATGGGTTCACCGTCTTTGGCTTGAATGCTTTCATCGGTGTCCTCGCAATCGGGGCGCGCTCATGCGACCTGTTCGGGCTCGCCGTAAGCGGTGGCGATCATCGTTGCGGCGATGGCGTCGTAGGCGCGGCGCCAGGCGGTCGCGATCTCGGGGGAATGGTCGTCGGCCAGCAGGACGCCCAGCATGTCCTGAACGGCGAGGCCGACGGTCGTGTAGTCCTCCGCCGCCACGCCGTATCTGACGTGCCGCACGGCGAGATCGGCGGTCATCTCGCGGCAGGCGTCGAGATCGTGGATCTGGGCCACGACGGCCCCGAGAGCGACCATCACCTTCTCGGTCTGCCCGGCGATGTCCGTGCCGAACAGCCGGCGCAGCTTAGGATTGTGCGCGAACAGACGTTCGTAGAAGACTTCGGTCGCGATGTGCTTGCGCTCGCGGATGATGTGCATGCTAGCGCGCAGTATATCGATTTCGTGGTCGCTCAAAGCCATGACCATTCTCCCGAGTGTTTAGATGGCAATCGACATAGTGGAAATATCTTCGGCGCAGAACGCGGGCTCGAAGGTCTCGCGCAGCCAGCGCACGACGGCTTGGACGCGCGCGGACTGGACGGTGTCGGGATGCAAATGGAGGCTCATCGCGCACCACACCTCGGGCGGCCCGTCACACACCCGCCGCAGCCGCGGATCGGGATCGGCGATGCATACCGGGAGGATGCCACGGCCGATCCCCGCCGCCACCGCGGAGACGGCAGCCTGCGCATCGGATGTCGAAACGTGCACCGCCTCTCCGCGCTGTCGGAGGCGCTCCAAGTGGCGGCTCGGACCATAGCGCGGCAGCTCCTCGTCGAGGAGGTTCACCCAGCCGGCAGGCATCTCGCAGCCGACGGCGGCGTAGACCGCGAAGGGCACCGCGCCGAGCTTGACGGCGAACTCCAGCTCGCGCGGGGCGCGCTCGAACCACAATGCGACCGTTGGACCGCGCGGGACCTGCGGCCCAACCCCGCCAGCGGCGCGCAATTCCAGCTTGGGATGAGCGGCGAGCAGCGCCGCCATTGCCGAACCCGCGAGACGGTTGATGACCCAGGCATCGGCGCGGAGATGGACGAGACCGGTGACGCCGGACTCGGCGTCCGTGATCTGCTCCTTCATGCGCTCGACGCGCAGTTCCATTTCGCTGGCACGCGCGATCATCGTGCGGCCCGCATCCGTGGGGGTCAGCCCGGACCGGGTGCGCACGAAGAGGATCGTCCCGACGGCCGCTTCCAAGGCCGCGAGCCGGCGTGTGGCGGTCGACTGGTTGATGCCCAGCAGGCCGGCCGCCTGCGTCAGCGATCCGGTCCGCCCCACGACGAGGGCAACGCGAAGATCATCCCAGTTGAGCAACAGACATGGGTCTCCGTTTGGGGCACCGCGCGCCCCCCACGTCGAGAGTTTAGCTTGTCCCACATCGGCACGATGCGCTAGCCTTATTATCAGGCGAGGGTAGAATTCATGACGATCACGCCCGACGATGCACAGCGGCTGAGACACTCGCTCGCCTTTCTGATCGCCGACGCACCACAGACTGCGCACATATTCTATGATCACCTTTTCAGGCTTGCGCCGAAGACGCGGGGCCTCTTCGTGCGCTCCATGGATCGTCAAGGCATGAAGCTGGTCGCGACGCTCGGGACCATCGTGATGCATATCGAGAACTGGTCCGAGCTCGAGCCCCAGATCACGCAACTCGGGCTGCGCCACCTCGCCTACGGCGTGCGACCGGAGCATTATGCGCCGACCGGCGAGGCCCTCATCGCGACCGTGAAGGACGTGATGGGCGAGGCCTACGAGCCTGCCGTGACCGCCGCATGGGCAAGGGCCTACGCGATGGTCGAGAAGGCGATGCTCGAGACCCCGGCGCACCGCCGCGTCTCGGCAGGCCCGGATGGGGCGGATCCGGATGAGACCCGCCTCGCGAGCGACCCGTAGGGGCCGACCGGAGCGAAAGGCCCGCGTCACCGGATGCGATGGACGGGCTGCGCGTTCGCGCTCCCCCCACCCCCATCGCGCGATCGCGCCGCCCGTCGCACCTCGCATCGCACTACAGAAGCTCGAGGAAACCGCAGTCGAGCGGCAGCTCCAGCGGGCCGACCGGCGGATCGATATAGAAGGGCTCGCCCCTGTCCGCATCGGCCGCCGCGTCGATCTTGTTCACCGGGGCGGCGTCGTTGTCGATGAGCAGTGAGGGGAAGAGCTCCTTACTGTCGATCAGGTCTTGCAGCGCGTTCACCGTCAGCCCCGCGAACTCGATGAAGGCGGTCCAGCCCTCAGGAGTATTGGCCCACAGAACGGAGTCGGCGGGATCCGCTCCGGACGATGCGAAGAACTGCTCGTCCAGCGGGGTGCTGATCGGGCCGAGGAGAAGCGAGTGAGAGAGTTCTATCCGGTCGACGCCGCCCTCGAAGTCGACGATGCGGTCCAGGTCGGGTCCGATCTCCTCGAAGATGAAGAAGTCGTACCCCTCGCCGCCGACGAGCGTGTCCATGCCGGGCCCGCCAATGATGAGGTCTTCGCCATCTCCCCCGTTGATGTAGTCGTCGCCGGCGTCGCCCCGCAGCGAGTCGCTGTCGTCGCCGCCCCAGATCGAGTCGTCGCCGGAGTTGCCGTGCAGAGTATCCCTTCCGTCGCCGCCGTAGATCCGGTCGTTTCCACCGTGGCCGCCGACGGTGTCACGACCGTCGCGGGCGATGAGCGTATCGTTGCCGTTTGTGCCGGCGATGATGTCGTCACCCGATCCGGTGCGCACCTCCTCGATGCCCGAGACGCCGCTCGTGATCCCGTTCGCCGTGATGAAACCGTCCGAACCGGAGGGTGCCGCGCCTGAACTCAGACGCACCACGAGGTCGTCCGACGTATCGAAGAAGATCCGGTCCCAGCCGGCGCCGCCGTCGATGGTGTCGATGCCCGAGACACCGGTGAAGATGTCGTTGCCGGCCTGGCCGAGCATCAGGTCGTTGCCGGAGCCCCCGTCGATGGTGTCCGACCCGTTCCCGCCTTCCACCGTATCGTCGTCGGCTTCGCCGTAGAGCTGGTCGCTCTCGTCGCCGCCCTTGATGAGGTCGTCGCCGCTACCGCCACGGATCGTGTCGTAGCCGTAGCTACCGTAGAGAACGTCGTCGTCCCCCTGGCCGTACATGTCGTCGTTGCCGGTGTTGCCGTCCATCGTGTCGTCGCCGGTGCCGCCGAGCATGAAGTCGTGGCCATCGTTGCCCGACACCTCGTCGTCACCCGCATCACCGTAGAGCGTATCGTTGTCATCGCCGCCGGATATGACGTCATGCCCGTTGCCGCCGAAAACCGTGTCGGCACCGTCGCGCGCGGTGATGGTGTCGTTGCTGTCCAGCCCATCGAGCCGGTCGTTGGAATCCGATCCGCGAAGGGTGTCGGAATGATTGGATCCGGTCAGCCATTCGATCGAGACGAGCATGTCCTTGTACTGAGCGGTCCCGTCCGGGGCGATGCGGAACGATTGGGCGTCACGCAGATCCGCCAGGATCGGGCCCGCGTATTGGTAGCTGACCCGATCGAATCCCTCGCCGCCGTAGAAGTGATCCTGAACCAGCGGGTTGTAGGGGTCGTCGGCGGCGGACGCATAAATGGTGTCATTGCCGCCGTAGGCGAGGATCGTGTGGGCGTTGGCATTGTCGTAGAACGTCGTGCCGAAGTTGTTGCCGTACTGCGTTTCGTACTGTGGTGCAGGCATGATGAAGGGTTCCGATAAAATGCGATGAAATTGGAGTGTGTCCGCCGGCCCGGCGAAGGACTGCGGCGGGGCGCCGTCTCACCCGGGCCGGCGGAGCGTCAGCGCCGGATCTGCCGTCGCGTGGCGGCGGCATTGTGCGAACCGCTGCTGGCGCCGGGCGCCTTGAACTGACCGTCGCACTGCTTGTACCCGTTCTTGAGACACGCACTGCGACGCGGCTCGGAGTAATTGTTGCAGGAGGACGTGACACCGTCGTAGCATTGGCCGCGGTTGTTGTAGGCCGCCTGCGCCGTCATGTTTGAGATCGCCATCGAGCAGATGATGATCGTGGACGCGGCGAGGGAAATGGTTCGAGCGGTCGACATGATTTCTTTCCTTCGAACGGAAAATTGATTGAAAGGTCTTCGGACTTACGCGGCGCGACCCCGTCGCGGCGCTCCCGGTACATGGAGGCAGTTGCGCACGGATCGAAGAGGTATCCGCGCATGGGCTTCATGCGCGGATGTAGGAAGGGGCTGGCGGGTCGAACGGAGGTCGTGCCGGTGGCGCGTTGCGACGACTTGGGCGAGCGCGCGACCAGCGGACTCAGTTCGCGGCGATCCAGATGCGGATTGCGGCGAGTGAGTTGTCAGACCGGTGATCGTCTCGCGCGGTCTACCGCGGTCCCACGCGCTCCGGACCGTAGGCGCGCATGAAGACGCGGACCGCGCTTTCGACGGTGGCGCGGACGTCGGCGTCGGTCGGCGCCGCGGTATGGCCGAAGAGGGCGCGTTTGGTGAGGGTGCCCTGGCACATCATCAAGAAGTGCGAGGCGGCCATCTCGTAGTCCTCGTCGATCGCCAGCCGGCCGCGGGCGACCTGCTCGCCGAGATAGCGGGCGAGGTGCTCGATGCCGCGGCGAGGCCCCTTCTCGAAGTACATCCGGCCGACTTCGGGGAACTTCTCCGCCGCGCCCATCACCATGCGGATCAGGGCGATGTGGTCCGGCGTTGTCATCAGCCGGAGGAACCGCTCGCCGAGGTCGAGGAGCACCGCCCGCGGGTCGGCGTCGAGGTCTTCGGCCTGGAACATCCGCTCGGCGGCGTCGCGCCGGTCCACCAGGACGAGGGCGGCGAAGAGCTCCTCCTTGTTGCGAAAATAGACGTAGAGCGTCCCCTTCGAGACGCCGGCGGCCTGGGCGATCTTGTCCATGCTCGCGCCGGCGAAGCCTTGGGCGCGGAAGACGCGTCGCGCCCCGGACAGGATCTCCTTGCGCTTGCCGGTGTCGGTGTCGTCCCCGTCGGTGGCGGCGTCGGGGACCGGGTCGCGGTGGGACATCGGTCGGGGTCTCGGTGCGGGCTGGGCACGGGCAACTCTGTCCGGAATAGCAGACAGCGTCCAGCTGATGTGGATTGACTGAACGGTTCGGTCAACCTATTTGCCGCAAGTATTGACCGAACGGTTCAGTCATCCCTCGCGACGACGGACAGCCCGCACATGCAGCTCAAAAGCGACCGAGAGACCCGCGAGGCATCCGCCGCAGCGGACGACACGCTGGCGCTCGACCCCGACGAACCGGGGCGCGCCCCGCCCCCCGCAACGCCGCCCGCCGTGCCCGCCGCCCCGACCGGCGACGCCCCCGCGCCACAGGCCGCGCCCGACCCCGCCCCCGCCCCTGCGCCCGCCGCGCCGCCGCGGCGCAGCGCGAGGAAACGTGTCCTGCTCGTGGCGGTCCTGGCACTCGCGATCGGGGCCGCGGGCACCTTCGGCTACCGCTGGTGGACCGTGGGCCGGTTCGAGATCTCGACCGACGACGCCTATCTCGGCGCCGACATGTCGATCCTCGCCGCCAAGGTGTCCGGCTATGTGACCGACGTGGAGGTCGCCGAGAACCAGGCGGTGAAGACCGGTGACGTGATCGCCCGCATCGACGATGGCGACTACCGCCTCGCCGTGCGCGCGGCCGAGGACAAGATCGCGGTGCAGCAGGCGGCCGTCGCCCGCTTCGCCGTGCAGATCGACGCGGCGCGCACCCAGATCGACGAGGCGAAGGCGAACGTCACGAGTGCCCGGGCCGACCTCGTGCTCGCGGAGGCCGAGCTGGACCGCAAGGCACGGTTGGTGAAATCGAACGTCGCCAGCCGCGAGACCTACGACACCGCCAAGGCTGCGGCCGACAAGGCGAGCGCCGCCCTCGCCGCCGCCCAGGCGACCGAGAAGGGGGCGGAGGCGAACGTCGCGGTGCTGGAGGCGGAGCGCAAGGAGGCCGAGGCGAGCCTCGCCAGCCTCTCCACCGCGCTGCGACAGGCCCGCCGCGACCTCTCGTTCACGGTGGTGCGCGCCCCGATCGACGGCATCGTCGGCAACAAGGCGGCGGAGGTGGGGGAACTGGTGCAGCCCGGCACGCGCCTCGCCGCGGTCGTGCCCCTCGCCTCGGTCTACGTGAACGCCAACTTCAAGGAGACGCAGCTCGAGGAGATGCGCCCCGGCCAGCGCGCGGAGGTCACCGTCGACGCCTTCCCCGGCGAAGTGTTCGAGGGCTATGTCGAGAGCATCTCGCCCGCGTCCGGAGCGCTCTTCAGCCTGTTGCCGCCGCAGAACGCCACCGGCAACTTCACCAAGATCGTTCAGCGCCTGCCGGTGCGGGTGGCCCTGTCGGACGAGGCCCGCGCCGGACGCACGTTGCGGCCGGGGATGTCGGCCGTCGTGACGGTGGACCGCCGCACCGGACCGGGGACGGCCGGGCCCGCCGCGCCGCCCCGCCGGGCGACGCCGCCGGAGCCGGAGGCGGAGGGGACCCCGGTGGCCGCCGCCGGCCTGCCCCGGGACACCGCCGCGGCCGCCGAGCCCGCCGCGACAGCCCGCCGCCACGGCCGCGACCGCTGAGGCCGCCGCGATGAGCACCGTCGACGCCGCCGCCCTCGCGCCCCCCGCCCCCGCCGCGGGGATCGAGGGGCGCAAGATGATCGCCTTCATGGCGATGGTCTTCGGCATGTTCATGGCGATCCTCGACATCCAGATCGTGTCCGCCTCGCTGTCGGAGATCCAGGCGGGCCTGTCCGCTTCGGCCGACGAGATCTCGTGGGTGCAGACCGCCTATCTCATCGCCGAGGTGGTCATGATCCCGCTGTCGGGCTTCCTGTCGCGCGCGCTCTCCACGCGCTGGCTCTTCGCGGGGGCCTGCGCCGGCTTCACCTTCATGAGCCTGATGTGCGCGACCGCCACGTCGATCGAACAGATGATCGTCTACCGCGCGCTGCAGGGCTTCATCGGCGGCGCGATGATCCCGACCGTCTTCGCCGCCGCGTACTCGGTCTTCCCGCGCGAGAAGCAGCCCGTGGTGGCGCCGATCATCGGCCTCGTCGCCACGCTGGCGCCGACCATCGGTCCCACCATCGGCGGCTACCTCACCGAGATCTTCTCATGGCACTGGCTCTTCCTCATCAACGTGGTGCCCGGCGTGGCCGTGACACTCACCACGCTGACCCTGGTCGACTTCGACGAGCCGAACCTCGCCCTCCTCGACCGCTTCGACTGGCTGGGCCTCGCCTTCATGGCCGGTTTCCTGGGATGCCTCGAATATGTCCTCGAGGAAGGGACCCGGAACGACTGGTTCGAGGACCGCGCCATCACCCTGTTCGCCGTCGTCTCGGTATTGTCGGCGCTGGGCTTCTTCTGGCGGGCGTTCACCGCGCGTGAGCCGGTGGTCGACCTGTCGGCCTTCTCCAACCGCAACTTCGCGACCGGGGCGACCTTCTCGTTCGTGATGGGGATCGGCCTCTACGGCCTGACCTACCTCTACCCGGTCTATCTCTCGGCGGTGCGGGATTATTCGGCGCTGATGATCGGTGAGACGATGTTCGTCTCGGGCCTCGCGATGTTCGTCACCGCGCCGATCGCCGGCCGCCTGTCGGCCCGGCTCGACCCGCGCTTCATGATCGGCGCCGGGTTCACCATCTTCGCCGCCGGCACGTGGCAGGCTTCGGGAATCACGGCGGACTGGGACTTCTGGGAGCTGCTCTGGCCGCAGATCTTCCGCGGCGTCGGGCTGATGCTGTGCATGGTGCCGATCACCAACGTCTCGCTCGGCACGATGCCGCCGGCGCAGCTGAAGAACGCCTCGGGCCTCTTCAACGTGATGCGCAACCTGGGCGGCGCAGTGGGCCTGGCGATCATCAACACGCTCATCACCACGCGCACGGACCTCCATACCGAGCGCCTGGCGGAGAGCGTCGCCTGGGGTCGCCCGGCCGCCGAGGACGCCCTGGCGCAGATGACGGCGAACTTCTCCGCGCTCGGCTCGGACGCCGAGCGCGCCGCCTTGGCGCGCCTGGAGAAGATGGTCGAAGGGCAGGCGACGGTGATGGCCTATGCCGACATCTTCGTCGCGCTGACGGTCCTTTTCGTGCTCCTGTGCTTCGCGACGCCGCTGATGCGCCGCCCCGCGGCCAGCGGTGGAGGGGGCGGCGGCCATTGATGCCCCGGCCTGCTGATGCCCCGGCCCGCTGATGCCCCGGCCTGCTGATGCCCCGGCCGGCGCGGGGCCGGGCGCCTATCCGGTCCTGCCCTGCTTGCCGTAGCGCTTGACGACCCGGTCCCGCTTCAGGCGGGAAAGGCGCTGGAGCCAGAAGACGCCGTCGAGCTGGTCGATCTCGTGCTGATGGCAGACGGCGCGCAGGCCCTCCGCCTCCTCCTCGTGCCAGGTGCCGGCGAGGTCCTGGTAGCGCACGCGCACCCGCGCCGGCCGCACGACCTCCTCGCTCGCCCCCGGCATCGAGACGCTGCCCTCGGCGTGCCGGATCGTCTCCGGCGAGGCAAAGACGACGGCCGGATTGACGTAGACCGCCGGCGCCGCATCGCCCGGCAGGTCGAGCACGACGACGCGCCGCGCCACGCCGATGTGCGGGCCGGTGATGCCGATGCCGGGGGCGGCACGCATCGTGTCCGTCAGGTCGGCCGCGAGCGCCGCGAGCGCGTCGTCGAACCGATCCACCGGGGCGGCGGGCGTGCGCAGGCGCTCGTCGGGGAACATGACGATGGGCCGAACGGTCATCGCGCGCGCTCAGCCAACGATCGCCTCCGCCTCGATCTCGACGCGGTAGTCGCCGACGAGGCCGCCGACGGCCAGCAGCGTGTTGGCCGGCTTCGTGTCGGCGAAGACGCGGCCATGGGCGCGCGAGACCGGCTCCCACTCGTCGATGTCGGCGAGGTAGACGCGGGTGCGGACGATATCTTCCGGCCCACCGCCCAGCGCCCGCACCGCGCCGATGATCTTGTCGAGGATATAGGTCGCCTGCGCGCCGGGATCGCCGGGGGCGACGACGCGGTCTGTCCCCGCGGTCGCCGTCGTGCCGGAGACGAGGATGCGGTCGCCGATCCGCACCGCGCGGCTGAAGCCGGCGAGATCCTCCCACACGCTGCCCGAGGAGACCCGCGACCGGCCCGGCCGCGTCGCTTCGGCGGCGTGGGCGGTCGGCACGTCGGCGAGGTGGTGGCTGAGGTCGCCGGAGGCGGTGAGGAAGGGGGGCTTGCGATACTCGTCGCCGCAGTCGCCCGGCAGCGGCGTTGTCGCGGCGAAGGCGGCGGCGAGGCGCGCGTGGTCCTCGGCGTCGAGCGCGAAGGAGAAGAGGCGGGCATTGTCGACCCGGTGCTCGCGCTCGCCGAGCCGCGCACCGACGATGACGCCGGCGACGTGGGGATGGTCCAGCACCCAGCGCGTCGCGACGTTGGCGATGGAGACCCCGTGGCGCGCGCCGATCTGCGCGGCGGCGCCGAGCACCCCCTGGTAGGCGTCCCACCCGCCTGCGGCGTCGATGAACCGGCGGTACTTCATGCCCGACCAGTCGGCGATCTCGGCCGGCTCCGGCCGGCCGAGCCAGCGCTCCGACAGGAAGCCACCGGCGAGCGTCCCATAGCAGAGGAGCTTGACGCCGTGCGCCGCGCAGACCGCCGCGAGGTCCGCCTCGGCGCGCCGGTCGAGCAAGGAGAACGACACCTGGTTGGTCAGCAGGGGCACCCCGTCGGCGAGCGCGAGGCTCAGGTGCGCGGCGTCGAAGTTGGTGACGCCGAGCGAGCGGATGACGCCCTCCTCCCTCAGCCGGGTGAGTTCGTGGAGCGCGTCGAGCCAGGCGGGATGCTCGAAGGTCCACCAGTGAAATTGCAACAGGTCGATCGTCTCGACGCCGAGGCGGGCGCGGCGCTCGTCGACCCCGGCGCGTACGACGTCCGGAGTCATCGGGCCGGGCGCGGGGCACCATTTGGTGAACGCGAGCGGGCGCGGCGTCGGGCCGCGCGCCAGCAGCGCGCCGGTGATCAGTTCGGCGCTGCCGTAGTGGTCGGCCATGTCGAACGTGGTGAACCCGTCGGCGGCGTAGGCGGCGAGCGCGTCGGCGGCGGCCTCGCGGTCGAGCGTGGTGCCGTCTTTCTCCATGTCGGCGACCTGCCAAAGGCCCGTCAGCACCCGCGCGATCCTGAGATCCGGAGCGAGGTCGTAGGTGTCGATCATGTGGGGCTCGTCGGTTTGCGGCGCCGGCGGACGGGCGTCTCGCCCAGGAGGCCGCCGGGACGCGTCAGGAGGATGGCGCACAGCGCGACGCCGATGCAGACGATTTGCAGCGAGGCGGCCCGCGCCTGCATCGCCGCCGGCACGACGGCGCCGATGAGCGCGCCGGACGCCGCCCAGATCGCCCACACCAGCACCGCGCCGAGGATCGCGCCGCGATTGTTGCCGCTGCCGCCGACGATGAGCATCGCCCAGACCTGGAAGGTCAGCGTCGGCAGGAAGTTCTCCGGCGCGATGAAGCCGACGAAGTGCGCCTGTACCGCGCCGGCGAGGCCCATCACCGCCCCGCCCACGGTAAATGCCTCGATCCTCAGCCGCCGCGGGCTCTTGCCGAGCGCCTCGGCCGCGGTCTCGTCCTCGCGCACCGCTCTGAGGACGCGGCCCCACGGGCTTTTCGCCAAGGTCTCCAGGAGGAGGTAGACGATGAGCACCGTGGCGGCGACGAGCGCGAAATTGGCGAGTCCGAAGCGGGCCGGGTCGCCGGCCCAGGCCGCGAACGGCCGGGGAATGAAGGTGATGCCGAACGGGCCCCCGGTGAGCCCGGTGAGATTGAGGACGGCGAGCTGCACCGCGACCGCGACGCCGAAGGTGGTGATGGCGAGATAGTCGGCCCGCAGGCGGATGGTGAGCCAGGCGACGAGGTTGGCGAGCAGGGCCGCCGCCGCCGCGGCCGCGAGCCAGCCGACCGGCAGCGGCAGAGCGAAGCCGCCGATGCGACCCACGGTCGCCGGCGAGGTGAGGATCGCCGAGGTGTAGGCGCCCACCGCCACGAATGCGGCGACGCCGACATTGAAGAGCCCCGTCAGCCCCCACTGCACGTTGAGGCCGAGTGTGATCAGCGCGTAGGACAGCGCGACGGTGCCGAAGAAGGTGGCGTAGGCGAGAAGCTCCACGTCAGCCCCCTTTCTGGCCGAAGATGCCCGAGGGGCGCAGCATGAGGATGGCGACCAGGAGCATGAAGGCCGCGCCGGCGCGCCATTCCGCGCCCAGGAGCGCCACCGTCATCGCCTCGCCGATGCCGACCACGAGGCCGCCGACGACTGCGCCCGGCAGGCTGCCGACGCCGCCGAGGATCGCCGCCGCGAACAGCGGCAGCAGCAGGTCGAAGCCCATGGTGGGCCGGATCTGCACGAGGAGGCCCATGGTGACGCCCGCCGCGCACGCCAGCGCCGCGCCCAGCACCCAGACGAGGCGGATCGTGCGGGCGACGTCGATCCCGGCGAGCGCCGCCAGCGACGGGTTCTCGCGCACCGCGCGCATCGCCCGCCCCGCCGCGGTATGCGCCACCAGGAGGTGCACCGCCACGACGAGGACCGCCGTCAGCCCGAGCGCGGCGAGCTGGTCGGGCGTGACGCGCACCCCGCCGGCGAGGCGCATCGCGATCTGCAACTCGCGGGTGAAGTAGGCGGGGCTGGAGGTCCAGGCGAACTCGATCGCCGCGCGCAGCGCCAGCGAGGCGCCGAACGAGGCCATGACGACGATGATCACCGCCGCGCCGTGCCGCCGCAGCCGGGCGAACAGCACCCGGTCGAGCGCGAGCGCCAGCAGTGCCGTCCCTCCCATCGCCAGCAGCGCCGCCAGAATCACCGTCCACCCGAACGAGAACGGCCCGATGGGAGCCGATACGCCCACCGCCGCGCCGATCAGCCCCGCCAGCGTCAGCGCGATGTAGGCGCCGGCCGTCACCAGTTCGCCGTGCGCGAAGTTGGGAAAGCGCAGGATCGAGTAGACCAGCGTCAGCCCGATGGCCCCGAGGCCGATCATCGACCCCGAGACCAGCCCGTCGACGAAGACCTGCGGGCTCATGCCGCCGCCGTCCCGAGGAAGAGGGCGCCGAGGTCGTCCCGCGCCGCGAGGTCGGCCGCCGGCGCGTCGAGCCGCACTTTTCCGTCGACCAGGACGACCCCGCGCGACACCACGCCCAGCGCCGCCCGCACGTTCTGCTCGACGAGGACGACGGTGGTGCCGGCGGCGTTGATCTCTCGCAGCGTGGCGAAGACGTCCTGCGTCAGCTTCGGAGAGAGGCCCGCGGACGGCTCGTCGAGGATGATGGCGGCGGGGGCGACGATGAGCGCGCGGGCGACGGCGAGCATCTGCCGCTGCCCGCCCGAGAGGCTGCCCGCGGCGCGGTGCGGTCTCGCCGCGAGGTCGGGGAACATGGCGTTCATCGCCTCGATCCGCTCGGCGCGGACCGCGCGCGGCAGGATCTGCGCGGCGATCTTGAGGTTCTCGGCGATGGAGAGCGTGGCGAAGATGTTCTCGGTCTGCGGCACGAAGGCGAGGCCGGCCGCCAGCACCTCGTGCGCCGGGTGTCCGGTGAGCCGTGTGTCGCCGAGCCACGCCTCGCCGGCGAAGGTCGCGGCGGCCCCCGCGACGGCCTTGACGAGGGTCGACTTGCCGGCGCCGTTGGGGCCGAAGATGCCGACGAACGCACCCGCCGCGACGGCGAGATCGACGCCCCGGACGATCGGCAGGTCGCGCTCGTAGCCGGCGACCAGCCCCGTCAGGCGCAGCGGCCGGCTCAAACCGCCTCCCCCAGATAGGCGGCGACGACGTCGGGCCGCGTCAGCACCGCTTCGGCCGGCCCCGCGGCGAGGAGCCGCCCCGCCGCCATCACCACGACGCGGGGGCACATCGCCCGCACCAGCTCGATGTTGTGCTCGATGAGGAGGACGCTGACGCCGCCGGCATTGATCTGCGCGATCCGTGCCGCGATGAGGTCCATCAACGCCGGATTCACGCCCGCGGCCGGCTCGTCGAGCAGGAGGAGCGCCGGGTCGGCCATCATCAGCCGCGCCAGCTCCAAGAGCTTGCGCTGACCGCCGGAGAGGACGCGCGCCGGCTCGCCCGCCAGATGCGCCAGCGACGCGAAGTCGAGGAGGGCCGCGGCTTTCTGGCGTGCGGCGCGCTCCTGCCGGCGGGTGGCCAGCGGCGCGAAGAGGCCGGCCCCGAGCCGCTCGCCCGCCTGCCCCTGGGCGCCGACGAGCATGTTGTCCATCACGCTCATCGCCGGGAAGGGGCGCGGGATCTGGAAGGTGCGGCCGAGCCCGCGCGACAGGCGCCGGGCGGGACCCTCGCGCGTCACGTCGGCGCCGGCGATCGACACGGTGCCGCCGTCCGGCCTCAGACTTCCGGCGAGCAGATTGAACAGCGTCGTCTTGCCCGCGCCGTTGGGGCCGACGAGGCCGACCATCTCGCCCGGCGCCACCGCGAGGCTCATCCCGTCGACCGCGACGAGCCCGGCAAAGCGCTTGGCGAGGCGGTCGGCCGCCAGGATCGGCGGTGATGCGGCGGGCGGCGGTGCGGGCATCGTCACCATTGAAGATTTTGTGATCACATCGTATCGTATCACAAACGCGGGGCCAAGGCATGAAGACCGTCGCGCGCGACCATCCGATCGACCTGTCCCGCGGCGCCGCCCCGCCCGCCGCCGGGCTCGACAGTCTCGCGCCCGTCGCCCGTCCCACGGTGCAGGACATCGTCCACGGCGAATTGCGCCGGCTCCTCATCCAGGGCGCCATCGACCCCGGCCAGACCCTGAAGATCCGCGACCTCGCCGAGCGGCTGTCGGTGTCCACCATGCCGGTGCGCGAGGCGTTCGCGCGGCTGGTCTCCGAAGGAGCGCTGGAGGCGCTGCCCAACCGCACGGTGCGCGTCCCCCCGCTCACCCGCGCCCGGCTCGACGACCTGGAGCGCGCCCGTGCGCTGATCGAGGGGGAGCTGCTGGCCTGCGCCCTCCCCGCGCTGGCGGCCGACGATGCCGCCCTCACCGAGCTGGAGCGCCTGACCCGGGCCTACGACGATCTCGCCCCGCCGGCGGTCGACGCCTCGGCCGAGACCGCCGACCTCAACCACGCCTTCCACTTCGCGATCTATCGCGCGGCGGGGTCGGTGGTGCTGCTGCCGATCGTCGAGAGCCTTTGGCTCCAGTCCGGCCCGGTGATCCGCCGCGCCGCCGCGCTCTTCCCGCGGGCCGAGCGCGCGGGCGCGACCGAGCATCACCGGGCGATCATCCGTGCGGTGCGCGCGGGCGACGCGGCAGCCGCCCGCGCCGCCCTCTCGGCCGACATCGGCCGCGCCTTCGCGCTGGTGCGCGCTTCGCTGGCGGAGGACGAGCGATGAGCGACGACACGTTCGAGCTCTACGACCTCAAGGTCGAGGTGGTGGCCCCGGAGGGCGCCACGCTCTACTGCGGCGCCACGCCGGGCGACCACTTCGAGCTGCGCGGCGAGATGCTGTACCTGCCCCCCGGCCAGGGCATCTCGATCTACTCGCTGGCCGCGGTGCTGCCGCTGCTGGCGGCCAAGCAGCGCCCGACCGACGCGAACGACTGGATGACCAGCGACGCGGACGTCGCCTGTCCCGACCCCCACTGCCCGTCCCGCCTTCGCATCACCCGGACGGGCAAACGCACCTTCAGCCACGTCGCGACGACCGCCGTGCCGCTGCCCGGTGCCACCCCCGGTGCCAAGGATTGACCATGGAACGCTTCTCCCTCGCCCCGGACGCCACGATCAGCCGCGTGATCCGCGGCGGCTGGCAGCTCGCCGGCGGCCACGGCATCATCGACGCCGCGCGCGCCCTCGAAGACCTGATCGCCACCGCCGACGCCGGCATCACCACCTTCGACTGCGCCGACATCTACACCGGCGTCGAGGAGATCATGGGCGCCTTCCGCCACGCCTACGCCGACCGGCGCGGCACCGAGGCGGCGCGCGCGATCCGCATCCACACCAAGTGTGTGCCGGACCTCATCCGCCTGCACGACCTGACGCGCGCCGACGTCGAGGCGATGATCGACGCGGCGCTGACCCGGCTCAAGACCGAGCGGATCGACCTCGTGCAGTTCCACTGGTGGGACTACGCCGCACCCCGCTGGCTGGAGGCCGCGATCTGGCTCGCCGACCTGCAACGCGCCGGCAAGATCCACCTCCTCGGCGGCACCAACTTCGACACCGAGCACATGCTGGCGATGATCGAGGCGGGCGTGCCGATCGCGACGATGCAGCTCCAATATTCCCTGCTCGACCGCCGGCCGCACGCGCAGATGGTGCCCGCGGCACGGGATCACGGCGTGCACCTCCTGTGCTACGGAACCGTCGCGGGCGGGTTCCTGTCGGACCGCTGGCTGGGCGTTCCTGAGCCGCAGGGGCCGCTCGAGAACCGTTCGCTCACCAAGTACAAGCTCATCATCGACGATACCGGCGGCTGGGACGCCTTCCAGGCGCTGCTGGCCGACGTGCGCGAGGTGGCCGACGCCACCGGCACGGACATCGCCACCGTCGCCAGCCGAGCCGTGCTGGAGTGGGACCGGGTCGCCGGCGTCATCGTCGGCGCGCGCAACGCGGACCATCTGGCGCACAACCTGAAAGTCGGCTCGCTGGAGCTGACCGCCCGCCAGCGTGCCGCGCTCGACAGCGCGGCCGAGGAGACGACCCACCTTCACGGTGACGTCTACACCCTGGAGCGCGACCGCGAGGGGCGGCACGGCGCGATCATGAAATACAACCTCAACGCGGCCCCGGCATGAGCCTCGCCGCCCGCGCCGCCGCCGAGGTCGTCGCAATTCACGAGGCCTTCGCGGACCTCCTCACTGGGCGGACCGGTGCGGACGCGCTTCCGGCCATCATGGCGCGGATGACGGACGACTTCACCCGCGTCGCCCCGGACGGTGCGGTGCAGGACCGCGCCGCCGTCGCGGCGATGCTGGCGGGCGCGGCCGGGACGTTGCCGCAGACCTTCACCATCACCTGCACCATCGAGGAGGCGCGCGACCTTCGGCCCGCCGTCGCCCTGGTGCGCTACCGCGAGGACCAGGCGAGCCCCGCCGGCGCGACCGCGCGCCGTTCGACGGCGGTGTTCGTCGCGGGTGCGGACGGGCCGCTGTGGGCCGCATTGCAAGAGACCTGGATCGGCGCCGCCGATCGTGGAGCGACAAGGAGAGAAGAATGACCGTCAAGAGAATGGCCCAGGCGCTGGCCCTCAGCGCCGCGGGCACGACCCTTCTCGCGCTCAGCGCGATCGGCACGGCGCGGGCCGCCGCGTGCGAGATCGAGATCGGCATGGTGATGGAGCTGACCGGCCCCGCCGGGCAGTATGGCCAGGCCGGCGCCAAGTCGGTCGAGATGGCCTTCCGCGATCTCAACGAGGCCGGCGGCGTCCTGGGCTGCGACCTCGTCGCCGACACGCGCGACAGTCAGAGCCAGGGCACCGTCGCGGTGGATCAGGCCAACCAACTCGTCAACGTCAAGAAGGTGCCGGTCGTCATCGGCGGGATCATCTCGTCAGTGTCGCTGCCGATCCTGACCTCGGTGACGGCGCCGGCGGGCGTGGTGCAGGTCTCCCCGGCCTCCTCCTCGCCGACGCTGACGGCGATGGGCCGCGAGGGCAAGACCGGCGGGTTCTTCTTCCGCACCATCACCTCGGATGCGCTCCAGGGCACCGCGGCGGCGAAGTACGCGATGGATCAGGGGCTGACCAAGCTCGCGATCATCAACGTCAACAACGACTTCGGCGTGAACATGGTGAAGGAGTTCTCGGCCGCCTACGAGGCGCTCGGCGGGACGATCACCTCGACGACGCCCTACAACGAGCGCCAGGCGAGCTACCAGTCCGAGGTCACCGCCGCACTCGAGGGCGATCCGGAGGCGCTCTACCTCGTCTCCTATCCGGTCGACGGCGCCACGATCGCGCGCGCCTGGATCAGCCAGGGCGGCCCGCAGAAGTTCCTCCTCAACGACGGCATGAACTCGACCGACTTCATCGAGGCGGTCGGCGCCAAGTATCTGGCGGGCGCCTACGGCACCTCGTCGGGCACGACCGAGACCGCGTCGACGAAGTATTTCTACGACAACTACGGCGCCATGTCGGGCGGGATCGACCCGTCGGCGCCGGCGGCGGACCGCTCCTACGACGCGGGCGCCATCGTCGGCCTCGCCATCGCCAAGGCGGGCGAGGCGAAGGCGGCGGCGATCCGCGACGCGATCCCGGCGATCGTCGACCCCGCGGGCGAGCCGATCTACGCCGGCCCCGAGGAGTTCAAGAAGGCGCTGGAGCTGATCGAGAGCGGCCGGCCGATCAAGTACGAGGGCGTCATCGGCCCGGTCGAGTTCGACCGGTACGGCGATATTTCCGGCCCCTTCCGCCTGTGGAAGATCGAGGACGGCGCGGTGACGACCGTCGGCCAGATGACGGCCGAAGAGGTCGCCGCGATCAAGGCCGAGATCGCCCGCTGACCGGCGCGGCACGGAGAGGGCGGGCGCCGCCCGTCCCTCAGGCCAGCTCGCGCATCACGGCGATCAGCTTCGACTTGGCCTCGAAGCCGACGCCGGGGATCTGCGGCAGGCCGACCTGGCTGCCCTCCACGGCGATCCCGTCCGCAAAGCCGCCGAAGGGCTGGAAGACGTCCGGGTAGCTCTCGTTGCCGCCCAGCCCCAGGCCGGCGGCGATGTTGAGCGACATCTGGTGTCCGCCGTGCGGCACCACGCGGCGGGGCGACCAGCCCAGGTCCTCCATCACCGCCAGCGTCCGCAGGTACTCGACGAGGCCGTAGGAGAGCGCGCAGTCGAACTGGAGGACGTCGCGGTCCGGCCGCATGCCGCCGTAGAGCAGGAGGTTGCGCGCATCCTGGTGGCTGAAGAGGTTCTCGCCGGTCGCCAGCGGGCCGCTGTAGACCCCGGCGAGCTTGGCCTGCAGGTCGTAGTCGAGCGGGTCTCCGGCCTCCTCGTACCAGAAGAGACCGTAGGGCTCGAGCGCCTCGGCGTAGGCGAGCGCGGTGGGAAGGTCGAACCGGCCGTTGGCGTCGACCGCGAGGCGCCGGCCGTCACCGACCACCTCCAGCACCGCCTCGATACGGGCGATGTCGTCGGCCAGCGGCACCGCGCCGATCTTCATCTTCACGACGTCGTAGCCGCGGTCGAGGTAGCCCTGCATCTCGGCCTTCAGCTGCGTGTGGTCCTTGCCGGGGTAGTAGTACCCGCCCGCCGCGTAGACCCAGACGCGATCGTCCGCCCGGCCGCCGCGGTACCGGTCCGCCAGCAGCCGCCACAGCGGGACGCCGGCGATCTTGGCGACGGCGTCCCACACGGCCATGTCGATGGTGCCGACGGCCACCGAGCGCTCGCCGTGCCCGCCCGGCTTCTCGTTGCGCATCATGGTGTCCCAGATCGCGAACGGGTCGAGGTTGTCGTTCGCCTCGTCGACCAGGGTCGCCGGGTCGGCCTCCATCAAGCGCGGGATGAAGCGGTCGCGCATCAGCGGTCCCTGCCCGTACCGGCCGTTGGAGTTGAAGCCGTAGCCGACGACCGGCACGCCGTCCCGCACGACGTCGGTGACGACCGCCACCACGGAGCAGGTCATCTTGGAGAAGTCGATGTAGGCGTTGGCGATCGGAGAGGCGATCGACGCCGTCGTCTCGCGGATCTCGGTGATGCGCATAGGGGGTCTCCCGTATCGGCCGGTCAGGCGAGAGCGTCGGCGATGGCCTTGCCGCAGGCTTGCGTGCCCGCCGCGCCGCCGAGGTCGCGCGTGCGCAGCCCCGGTTCGGCCAGCACCCGCTCGATCGCGGTGACGATCCCGGCCGCCGCGTCAGCGTGCCCGAGGTGCTCCAGCATCATCGCCCCCGCCCAGATCTGGCCGACCGGGTTGGCGATGCCCTGGCCGGCGATATCCGGCGCCGAGCCGTGCACGGGCTCGAACAGCGACGGATAGGCCTTTTCCGGGTTGATGTTGCCGGAGGGGGCGATGCCGATGGTCCCGGTGCAGGCCGGGCCGAGGTCGGACAGGATGTCGCCGAAGAGGTTGGAGGCGACCACCACGTCGAACCGGTCCGGGTTGAGGACGAAGTGCGCGGTCAGGATGTCGATATGGAATTTGTCCCAGGTGACGTCCGGGTACTGCTTCGCCATCTCTTCGACGCGCTCGTCCCAATAAGGCATCGTGATCGAGATGCCGTTGGACTTGGTGGCGGAGGTGAGCTTGCGCCGCGGCCGGGTCTGCGCCAGCTCGAACGCGTAGCGCAGCACGCGGTCGATGCCGACGCGGCTCATCACCGTCTCCTGCATGACGATTTCACGCTCGGTGCCCGGAAACATCCTGCCGCCGACCGATGAGTATTCGCCCTCGGTGTTCTCGCGCACGATCCACATGTCGATGTCGCCGGGACCGCGGCCGGCGAGCGGCGAGGTGACCCCCGGCATCAGCCGCGCCGGGCGCAGGTTGACGTACTGGTCGAACTCGCGGCGGAAATGGATCAGCGAGCCCCACAGCGAGACGTGGTCAGGCACGGCCGCGGGCCAGCCGACGGCGCCGAAGAAGATCGCGTCGTGGCTGCCGATCTGGTCCTTCCAGTCCTCCGGCATCATCCGTCCGTGCTTGGCGTAGTAGTCGCAGGAGGCGAAGTCGAACGTGTCGAACTGAAGGTCGATGTCGTAGCGCTTGGCCGCCGCCTCCAGCACGCGCAGGCCCTCCGGGACGACCTCCTTGCCGATGCCGTCTCCGGCGATGACGGCGATCTTCAGCCGATTGTCACGCATGGGTCAGTCCTTCTCGGTCGTTGCGGCCCCGGGCGGTGGTGTCCGCCGCGGCCGATGATGTTGCGCATCGCTGGCATAGCATCGTGACCGCAGCGGCGCAGCGCCGGATCGACCGCCGCGCACGCATGACGCGCGTCGTCGTGACGAAACGCCGAAACCCCGCGGCCGTGCGAGCGCCCGGCAGGCGCAGCCGGCTACGCTCCAAATGTATGTACATTCGATGCGCCCCGGTGCATTGCGGCGCGCGTCTGCGGTTGACTTTGCGTCTGTAATTCGCTGAATTCGCGCGAGTCGAGGAACGGCGATGCGTCGAGGATGCAGGCGATCGCCTCAATCATGTACGGACATTTGGCGAGGGGTGATGGCCGACGACGGGGCGCGGGGCGCCGGAGCACCGCTCTACCGGCAGGTCGAGGCGTTGCTGCGCGCGCAGATCGAGGCCGGCAAGCATCCCGTCGGCACCGCGCTGCCGCCCGAGCAGGATCTAGCCGCCGCACTGCGCGTCAGCCGCGCCACCGTGCGCAACGCCATCCGCACCCTGGCCGAAGACGGCCTCGTCAAGCCGACGCCCGGTGTCGGCACCCTGGTGGTGCGCACGCGGACCCCGGCACGGCGATCGACCCTCCTCGGCCTCACCGAAGATCCGCGCCTCACCGGCGTCCCCACCCGTGCGCGCACGCTGCATGCCGAACTTGCCGCCCCCTCCCCCGCCGTGCGCGACAAGCTGGCGCTGCGCCACGACGAGCGCGCGCTGCACCTCGTCCGCCTGCGCGACGTCGCAGGGGCGCCGTTCACCGTCATCCGCTCGTACGTGCCCGAATGGGTCGGCCTGACGCCGAAGGACGACTTTTCCGGCGCGATCTACGACCTCATCGAGCGTTCGCGGAAACTGCACATCACCCACGGCGAGGACACCGTCGCCGCCCGCGCCGCCACGCCGGGCGAGGCCGAGGCGCTGGAGATCGCCCCCGGCACGCCCGTCCTCACCATCCGCCGCACCTCCTTCGTCGAGCCCGACCGGCCGGTCGAGTATGCCGAGGCGGCGATCCGCAGCGACCTCTACGAATACAACGTCACCCTGACGAGGACCGCCCGATGATCCCGCCCCCACCGGGCCGGCGCCGTCGCGTACCATGACCCCATCCTCTCCCGCCCCCTCCTCGACCCAAGGACAACGCCCCATGCGCCAAGACGCGGAACCCGCATCCGGCGGCCCGCTGCGGCCCGCCGGTCCGCCGCCCGTGTGCGACCCCGTCACGCTTGAGATCGTGCGCGGCGCCATCTCCGCCGCGCAGAGCGAGATGGAAGCGCTGATCGAGCGCACCGCCATCTCCGCCTTCATCCGCGAGAAGAAGGACTTCTACACCGCCCTCTTCGACGCCGACGGGATCATGGCGGTCGGCTCCAAGGTGCCGATCTTCGGCGACCTCACCGGCCCCGTCTTCGCCGTCTTCCCCAAGGAAACGATGCGGCCCGGCGACGTCTACTGGTACAACGACTGCTACGGCTCGCAGGGCGCGGTGTCGCATTCCAACGACCAGGTGCTGCTGGCCCCGGTCTTCACCGGCGGCGTCCTGTCGGCGTTCGTCATGTCCTGGGCGCACTTTGCCGACATCGGCGGCCTGCGCGCCGGGTCGATCAGCCCGGACGCGACCGAGATCTTCCAGGAAGGCATCATCATCCCGCCGACGAAGCTCGTCGACGCCGGGGTCACGAACGAGGCGACGCTCGCCATCTTCCACCGCAACTCGCGCTTTCCCGACCAGAGCGTCGGCGACATGAGCGCGCTGGTGGCGAGCGTCGGGCTCGGCGTCACCCGCGTCGGCGAAATCGCCGAGCGGTTCGGGCGCACGGTGTTCGCCGATGCGCTCGCCCAGCTCCTCGCCCGCACGCGCGCCCTGGTGCGTCAACGCCTCGCCGAGACGTTCGACTACGGCACTCACCGCTTCACCGACGCGATCGACACCGACGGACACGGCAACGGCCCCTTCAAGATGCGCTTCGCCCTCACCCGCGAGCGCGGGCCGGACGGCGAGGACCGCTTCATCTTCGACGCGACCGAGAGCGACGATCAGGCGGCGGGGCCGATCAACCTCATCATGAACCCCGGTGTCCCGGGCGCGGCGTTGGGGCTCTACTACCTCGGCGGCGACCCGGCGCAGGTGTGCAACGCCGGCGGCCCCCTCGCGATCGACGAGGTGCGGTTGCGCGAGGGGTCGATCGTGCAGCCCAGATGGCCGGCGCCGCTCGGCCTGCGCGGCCTGACGATGATGCGCATGCTCTCCGCGCTGAACGGGCTCGTCAACGTCGCCGGCGGCGGCGCACCGGCCGCCCAATCGGCCTACGTGGTGGCGATGATCCGCGGCATGGCGCGCGACGAGCACGGGGCGCTCGCCCCCTACCTCCTGTCGGACGGGATCGGCGTCGGCTACGGCGCGCGGCCGACCGCGGACGGGATCGACGCGGTCTACTTCGTGGCGCAGGAGAACTACCCGGTCGAGTTCCTGGAGCTCGGCTATCCGGTGACTATGCGCTCCTACGGCATCGCGGTCGACACCGGCGGGCCGGGGCGTTACCGCGGCGGCTGTGGCATCGTGCGCGAGTACGTCATCGAAGCCGAGACGGCGATGCTGTCGATCCGGATCGACAGCGTGAAGAACCCGCCGTGGGGCTATGCCGGCGGCAAGTCCGGCGGCGCCGGGCGCGTCGTCGTCAATCCCGGCACGGCGAGCGAGCGCGAGCTGGCCCCGCTGTCGGACGGCAACGCCCTCCAAAAAGGCGACATCCTGCGCATCGTCACCGGCGGGGGCGGCGGCTACGGCCACCCGTACGACCGCCCGGCCGACGACGTGCTCGAAGACGTCCTCGGCGGCTTCGTCACCGCCGAGGCGGCCGCCCTCCACTACGGCGTCGTCGTCGCGGGCGGGGCGCTCGACGCGGCCGCCACCGCCTCGCGCCGCCTCGACCGTCCCGCCATCAAAGCCTTCCACCGTAACGAGTACGTCGATGCCCTCGTCTAGTTCGGCCCTCTCCATCGCCGTCGACATCGGCGGCACCTTCACCGACGTCGCGCTGGTGGACCACGCCACCGGCACCAAGTGGCGCGCCAAGACGCCGAGCGTCCCGTCCGATCCGTCCGAAGCGTTCCTCAACGGCATCCGCCTGGCGCTCGCCGACGCGGGGCGCGAGGCGTCGGCGCTGACGCAGGTGCTGCACGGCACCACCGTCGCCACCAACATGATCCTCGAAAACAAGGGCGCCAAGACCGCGCTGGTGACGACGCGCGGCTTCCGTCACGTCCTCGCCATCGGCCGGCAGGACATTCCGCGGGCGGCCAACCTCTACACCTGGGTCAAGCCCAAACGCCCCGTGCCGCCTTCGCGCATCGTCGAGGTGGACGAGCGCATTCTCGCCGGCGGCATCGTCGGCACCCCGCTCGACGAGGAGAGTGTCCACGCCGCCGCGCGCGCGCTGGCGAAGATGGACGTCGAGGCGGTGGCGGTGTGCCTGATGCACGCCTTCGCCAACCCCGAGCACGAGCGCCGCACCGCCGAGATCCTCGCCGCCGCGCTGCCGGGCGTCGCCGTCACGACGTCGACCGACGTGCTGCCCGAGGTCCGCGAGTTCGAGCGCTCGCTGACGACGGTGCTCAACGCCGCGGTGATGCCGGGGATCACCACCTATGTCGGCCGGCTGGAGCGGCGGCTGGCGGACGAGGGGATCGCCGCGCCGCTTCTCCTCATGCAGTCCAACGGCGGCGTCGCCGGCGCGGAGGCGATCCGCAAGGCGCCGGCGCTGACCGCGCTCTCGGGCCCGGCGGCCGGTGTCGTCGGCGCGGCGGCGGACGCGGCGGCCTGCGGCATCGCCGATATCATCACGGTCGACATCGGCGGCACCAGCGCGGACATCTGCCTCATCGAAGGCGGGCGCATCGGGCTGACGCAGAAGGGCTCGGTCGGCGCCTGGCCGCTGCCGCTGCCGATGGTCGACATGGTCACGATCGGCGCCGGCGGCGGCTCGCTCGCCAAGGTGGAGCGGGCGACTCTGTCGGTCGGGCCGCAGAGCGCGGGGGCGATGCCCGGTCCCGCCGCCTACGGCCGCGGCGGCACCGCGCCGACGGTGACGGACGCGCACGTCGTCCTCGGCCACCTGCCGGCCCGCCTCCTGGGGGGAAAGATGGCGCTCGACGTCGAGGCCGCGCGCCGGTCCGTCGCCGAGCACGTCGCCGAGCCGCTGGGGCTCGACGTGGCGACGGCCGCGCGCGGCATCCTGGCGATCGCCGACAACCACATGGTCGGCGCGGTCCGCGTCGTCTCGGTCGAGCGGGGGCACGATCCGCGCGACTTCACCCTCGTCCCGTTCGGCGGGGCGGGACCGCTGCACGGCTGCGCGCTCGCCGATCTTCTCGGCATCCGGCGCGTGATGATCCCGGTCGCGCCCGGCGTCCTGTGCGCCGACGGGCTGCTCGCGGCCGACCTCAAGGCCGAGTTCAGCCGCACCTTGCCGAAGGCCGGCCCGGTGGAGGTGGAGGCCGCCGGCGCCATCCTCGCCGCGCTGAGCGCGCGCGCCACCGCCTGGTTCGACGCCGAAGGCGTCGCGGCGGCCGACCGGCGGACCGCCTCCGTCGCGCTCCTGCGCTATCACGGCCAGGGCAACGAACTCGCCGTGCCCTGGGCCGAAACGCGCGCCGACGTGGAAGCCCGCTTCGCCGAGCGGCACGAAGCGCTCTACGGCTTCGCCCTCGACGCGCCGATCGAACTCGTCACCCTGCGGATCGAGGCGATCGGCGTCGCGTCCGAGCCGACGCGCAACCCCCTCCCCGCCGGCAACCGGCCGGAGCCGACCGAGACGGTCGCGGTTCACTTCGCGGACGGGGCACGGGAGGTCCCGGTCTACGACCGGGCGACCTTCGGCGCGGGTACGCGGTTCGATGGCCCCGCCATCGTCAGCCAGTTCGACACCACCACCCTCGTCGCGCCCGGCTGGAGCGGGACGGTCCACCCCTCCGGCGCCATACTCCTGACGAAAGAGCCCGCATGATGTCTGCCACCACCCCCATCGACGGCGTCTTCGCGCACATCGACGCCAATCGGGAGAGCTTCGTCGCGCGGCTGATGGACTATGTGCGCCATCCCTCGATCAGCGCGCAGAATATCGGCATCCGCGAGGTGTCGGCGCTGCTGGTGGAGATGCTGAAGGGCCTCGGCATGGAGGTCGAGGCGGTGCCGACGAAGAACCACCCGATGGTGCTCGGCCGCCGCGGCGCCGATCCGTCGAAGCCGACCGTGCTCCTCTACGGCCACTACGACGTGCAGCCGCCCGAGCCGTACGAGGAATGGCTGAGCCCGCCGTTCGAGCCGACGATCCGCGACGGACGGATCTACGCGCGCGGCGTCGGCGACAACAAGGGCCAGCACCTCGCCCAGCTCCTCGCCATCGAATCGCACCTCGCGGTGACCGGCGAGCTGCCCTGCAACGTGATCGTCCTCCTGGAGGGCGAGGAGGAGATCGGCAGCCCGCACATCGCCGAGTTCGTGGCCGAGCATGCCGCCCGCCTCGACGCCGACCTCGTCGTCACCTCCGACGGACCGCTGCACCCCTCCGGCAAGCCGATCGTCGTCTTCGGCGTGCGCGGGATGGCGAGTTTCGACCTCGTCGCCAAGACGGCGGGGACCGACGCGCACTCGGGCAATCACGGCGGGTTGATGCCGAACGCCGTCTGGCAGCTCGTCCACCTCCTCGGCACCATGAAGCGGCCGGACGGGACGATCACCATCGACGGCCTGCACGACCCCGTCGTCCCGCCGACCGAGCAGGCCCGCGCGGCCGCCGCGGCACTGCCGCTCGACGTTGAGGGCTACAAGGCCGCGATGGGCCTGACGGCGCTCGACGAGCCGACGGACCGCCCGTTCTACGAGCGGTTGATGTTCCACCCGACGCTGACCATCAACGGCCTTCACGGGGGCTACGGCGGCGACGGCTCCAAGGCGGTCCTGCCGTGCGAGGCGGTGGCGAAGTGCGACATCCGCCTCGTCGACGAGATGACGCCGGACCAGGTGCTCGACGCGGTCGAAGCCCACGTCGCGCGCCATGCGCCGACGGTGAAGGTGGTGCGCCGGGGCGGGATGCTCCCCTCGCGCACGCCGATGGATTCGCCCTACACCGCCCCGCTCGTCGCCGCCGTGGTGGCCGCGCGGGGCGTCGAGCCGCTGCTCTATCCCAGCCTGGGCGGCAGTCTGCCGGACTACGTCTTCACCAAGACGCTCGGCCTGCCGGCGTTCGTGATCCCCTACGCGAACGCCGACGAACGCAACCACGCGCCCAACGAGAACCTGGAGATCGACCTCTTCATCAAAGGGATCCGGACCGGCGCGGCGCTCCTCGACCAGCTCGGCAAGATGACGCGCCGAGGGTAGCGGCCGCGGTCAGTCCGGGAGCTGCTCCAGCGCGGCGTCCCGGGCGTTGGTGACGTAGTGGCGCACGCTGCGGACGGCCCCCTCGGGGTCGCCCGCTTCCACCGCGGCGACGATCGCCTCGATCTCGCCCAGGCTCGTCTCGACGCGGCCGGGCTTGGACATCGACGTCATGCGCAGCCAGCTGATGCGGGCGTTCACGTGGTCGAGGATGTCGTCGAAGATCTCGTGGTCCAGCGCGTGCACGATGTGCTTGTTGAAGCGCACCATGACGTGCACGAGCTGCCGCAGGTCCATGCGGCCGGCGGCCTCCGTCAGCTCGCCGAAGATCGCCCGCAGGCCGGCGCGCTGCTCGGGCGTCGCGCGAGCAGCGAACGCCTCGATCAGGCGTTCCTCCAGCATGCCGCGCAGCTCGTAGATCTCGGCCGCCTGCTTGCGGGTGAGCACGGCGACCGTGGGTCCGCGCTTGGGCCCCATATCGATCAGCCGCTCGGCCTCCAGCTGGCGGATCACCTCGCGGATGGACGCGCGGCTGACGCCCAGCCCCTCGCACAGCTCGCGCTCGATCAGCCGCGTGCCGGGGCGGAGCTGGCCGGTGATGATCGCCTCGCGCAGCCGCTCGAACGCCTTCTCGCGCACCAGCGTGGGCGGGCCGACGGCGTCCAGCGCATCGGCGACGCGGACCGCGACCGGGGCGCGCTCTTCGATTTCGCTTCTCATGGGTCGATCGCCACCACGATGTTGCCGATGGTGCGTCCCCCTTCCATCTCCTCGTGCGCCGCGGGAGCCGCGCGCATCGTGTGAACCGAGGCGACGTCGGGGACGAGCCGGCCATCGCGCAGGAGCGCTGCGATCAGGCGGCCCCCTTCCCGTCGCACCTCGGGCGGCATCTTCCCGCCCTGCACGAAATGGAGCGTCACCCCCTTCAAAGCAAATGCGTAGTAGTCCAGCGTCGGCGTGCGATCGCTGGTGGACGAGTAGGATGCGACGCGCCCGTTCTCGGCGACCGTCGCCGCGTCGACCGCGCAGTTGGCGCCGAAGTCGACGTCGACGACGAGATCGGCGCCGCGCCCGCCCGTGATCTCGGCGACCGCGCCGGCGACGTCGTCGTTACGGTAGTCGAGGACGTGGTGCGCGCCGGCGTCCCGCGCGATGGCGCCCTTGTGCGGCGAGCTGACGGTGGCGATGACGCGCGCGCCGCCGTATCGGGCCAGCTCCACCGCGCAGCGGCCGACGCATCCCGCGCCACCGTGGATCAGCACCGTGCGCCCCGCGACGGGCCCGGCGTGCAGCACCGCGAAGTAGCCCGTGAACGCCGGGATGCCGACCGACGCGCCCTGCTCGAAGCTGAGCGTCGCCGGAAGCGGAAAGGCGTTCGTCGCCGGGGCCACCGCATAGCGGGCGCAGGTCCCGTTCTCGGGACCGACGCCCACGAGGAAGACGCGCTCGCCGATGCGCGAGGCCGGGACGCCGTCGCCGACCGCGACCACCACGCCCGCCCCGTCGCTGTGCGGGACGACGCCGCCCTCGGGCAGCGGCACCCCCAGCCAGCCGGAGCGCTTCTTGGTGTCGTGCGGATTGACGCCGGAAGCCTTCACCTCGACCAAGAGCTCGCCGTGGCCGGGTGCGGGAACGGGGAGGTCGACGAGTTCGAGCGTCGTCGCAGCGGGGCCGAAGGCGGTGTAGCGGACCGCCGGCATGCGCTCCGGGTGCGCCGCCATCAGGGCGTCACCCGCGGCAGGCGCGACACGGCGAGCGCCACCGCCTGCGCCCGCGGCACTACGGTGGCGATCTCCAGATACTCGTCCGGCCCGTGGGCATGACCGCCGACGGGGCCGATCGCGCAAATTGTGGGCACGCCCTGGGCGGCGGTGAAACCGGAATCGGCGCAGGAGAGCGTGAACTCGCCGTCCAGCGTGATACCGAGGTCGCTCGCGGCGGCCTTGTAGTGCGCGAAAAGCGCGTCGCCCTCCGGCGTCGGCGCGACGGGGAGGTACTCGCCGCGGATGGCGATCTCGCCGCGCGTGCCGTCGATCACGCAGGTCCGCGCGATCTCCTCCACCGCGGCGACGAGATCGTCCCGGTCCGCCGGCGTCTTGTAGCGCAGGTCGATCTCGCACCGCGCATGGGGCGCGACCGAGTTGACCGACTGCCCGCCCGAGACGAGGCCGACGTTGATCTGCATGTTTCGGTCGGCGAAGCGCTCGTTCATCGCGAACCAGCGGCCGATCTTGTCGGCGATCTCGGCGATGGCGCTGCGGCCGAGATGGAAGCTGTTGCCCGAGTGCGCCGCCTTGCCGAAGACCTCGGCGACGAAGAACACCCCGCCGCGCCGCCCGGTGACGACGTTGCCGCTCATGCGCCCCGGCTCGGCGTTGAAGACGGCGCGCGCCCGCCGCGCCTCCGCCTCGATGATCGGGCGGCCGTGCGCGGTGGCGATCTCCTCGTCGCTGGTGAAGAGCGCGGCCATCGGCCCGGGCGCGCCGCCCAGCTCCTCGAAGGCGGCGAGGATGAAGGCGTTCTGCACCAGCCCCGCCTTCATGTCGCACACGCCGGGGCCGTAGGCACGGCCGTTCGCGGTGGAGAACGGCCGCTGGGCCACCTCGCCGCGGCCGAACACGGTGTCGCGGTGGCCCATCAGCAGGATCTCCTTGCCGGGCGCGTCGGCGTTGATCACCGCGCGCACCGCGTCACCGCGCTCGGCGATCGGGATCCACTCGCATGCGATGCCGCGTGCCTCGAGCCAATCGGCCAACACGCGGCCGACTTCGTCGACGCCTTCCTTGTCGTAACTGCCGCTGTCGATGTTCACGAGAGTCTCGGTCAGGGCCAGCATTTCCCCGCCTTTTTCCTCGAACCACGTCGTCAGTCGCTGTTCCTGTTCGGTCAGTGCCACGGCCCGAAAACCTCTTAGCTCAATCTTTGTGCAAGACCTAAATTGACACCAAAAAGGGCAGCAGTCAGTATTTTTATCGGACTGTCTGACAAAAAGGGTTTCGCCATGGCGCCGGCGAGTGTGATCGACGAGGTGGATGCAGCGAACGTGCGGCGGCACGTGGAGACGATCGTCACCGAAATTCCGCACCGCGCGGCGGGATCCGAGAACGGCAAGCGGATGGCCGAGTACAGCGCCGCGGCGATGCGCGAGGTCGGTGTCGCCGACACGCACGTCCACGAGCTCCCCGCCATCGTCAGCTTTCCCGAGCACGCCGACTTCGCCGTCACGGCGCCGACGCAGATCTCGATCCAGGCCAACACGCTCGGCCACAGCACGCTGACGATGCCCGAGGGGATCGGCGGCGACCTCGTCTACGTCGGTTCCGGCGCGTTCGCGGACTACGAGGGCAAGGACGTTCGCGGCAAGATCATCCTGACCGAGCTGTCCTACTCGCCGGCGCGGCACGAGAAGCAGCGCATCGCGGCGCTGAAGGGCGCCATCGGCTGCGTGATGATGAACTGGGGCCACCCGGAGAACGAGGCGGTGCCGTTCGGCTCGGTCAAACCCGCCTGGGGCACGCCGACGCCCGACACCTACGACACCGAGATGGCGACGCTCCCGTGCATCGGCATCTCGCGCGCGGCGGGGCTGAAGCTGAAGGACATGTGCGCCGAGGGGACGGTGCGCGTGTGGCTGAAGACCCACGTCGAGAACGGCTGGCGGCCGGTGCAGATCACGGTCGGCGAGATCGCGCTCGACGCGAGCCCCGAGCCGGGCGACTTCGTCCTCGTCGGCGGCCATCAGGACTCTTGGCCGGGCGAGGCGGCGACCGACAATGCCGCCGGCAACGCCTGCATGATCGAGCTGGCGCGCGTCTTCAATCAGCACCGGGCCGAGCTGCGCCGCGGCCTGGTGTTCGGCTTCTGGACCGCGCACGAGACCGGGACGATGGCCGGCTCCTCCTGGTTCGCCGATCGCAACTGGGACAAGCTGCGCGACCACGCGGTCACCTACTTCCAGATCGACCAGCCGGGCTGCGTCGGCACCACGCGCTGGGCGACGTCGTCCAACGCGGAGCTGAAGAGCTTCCACGACCGGATCGAGAAGAACCTCCTGGGTGGGCGGGAGAACTACTGGAAGCGCGCGGCCAAGAGCGGCGACTCCTCGTTCTTCGGCCTCGGCATCCCGATGTTCCACGGCGAAGGCTCCTTCACCGAGCAGGAGCTGAAGGACACCGCGCTCGCCACCCTCGGCTGGTGGCACCACTCCATCGAGAACAAGCTCGACAAGCTCGATTGGGATTGGATGCAGGTGCACCTGCGCATCTACGCCGCCTACCTGTGGGAGCTGTGCACGGCGCCGGTGCTCCCCTTCGCCTACCGCCCGGTCGCCGACCAGATCCTCGCCCGCCTCAACGAGCTGGCGGCGGCGGGTGCGCCGGTGGGCCTCGGCTCCGTCGTCGAGCAGGCCGAGACCTTCGCCGAGGCCGCCGACCGGCTCGACGCGCTGGCCGAGACCTGGCGCGCCAAGTTCGCGGACGGCGCCGGCGACGAGGACGCGGCGCGCACGCTCAACGCGGCGTTCAAGAAGCTGTCGCACATGCTGGTGACGTTGCAGAGCAGCGCCAAGGGCACCTACGGGCAGGACACCTACGGCTTCACGCCGCAGACCACCATGATCCCGTGCCTGTTCGACATTCCGCAGCTCGCCACCCTGCCCGACGGCGAGGCGCGATGGATGCTCGAGACCAAGCTGGTGCGCGACCGCAACCGCGTCGCCGACACCATCGCCGACGCGCTCGCCGTCATCGGCGACACCGAGCGCACGCTGGCCTGAGGCGGATGACGATGCGCCCGCCCCACACCATCCTCTACCAGCTCGTGGCACCGATGGAGGTGACGGCGGGCCCGGAGGAGATCGAGCGGCGGCGCGCCTTCCTGGAGCGCTACGCCGCCGCCGGCACCGCCATCGACGTGCGCTCCGTCGCACGCGGCACCGCCGGAATCGAGAGCCACTACGACGCCGCGCTGGTGGTCCCCCACCTCATCGACAGCATCGAGGGGGCGGGGGCGGACGCAGTCATCGTCGGCTGCTTCTCCGACCCCGGCCTCGACCCGGTGCGCGAACGCCTCGACGTTCCCGTGATCGGTCCGGGCGAGGCGGCGATGGCGCTCGCCCTCCAGCTCGGCGACCGCTTCTCGGTCATCTCGCCGGGTGATGCCAACCCGGCCCGTGTCCAGGCTCGCGTGCGCCATCTCGGCCTGTCGGAGCGGTACGCCTCGTGCCGCGGCATGGGGCTTCGCGTGCCCGAGCTCGCCAACCGCGTGCCCGGCGCCCTGGAGCGGATCGAGACCACGGCGCGCGCCTGTCTCGACGACGGCGCCGACGTTCTCGTGCTCGGGTGCATGAGCATGGCGTTCCTCGGCCTCTCGGACGAGTTGCAGGCGCGGCTCGGCGTTCCGATCGTCAACCCCGTCGTCGCCGGCCTGAAGACGGCCGAGGCGATGCTCTCCCACGGCATCACGCAAAGCCGCCGCACTTGGCCGACGCCGCCGGACAAGCCGCTGCTCGACCGCGCGAGCCGCCTCGAAACCACACAGACAACGTGAGGGGACCACTGCAATGAAGACTTCGTTATTGGCGAGTGTCGCGCTCGCCGCGACGCTCATGGCGGGCTGGCCAGCGGGCGCCATGGCCCAGGAGGCACCGTCCGAGATCGTCTGGGGCGACACCCTGCCCAAGGGCCTCGACCCGCATGTCGTCTACGACGTGCCGATGCAGTTCATCCTGCTCAACAACTACGACGGCCTGTTCCGCTACGTCGGCAACCCGCCCGAGCTGGAGCCGTGGCTCGCCGAAGGCTACGAGGTCAGCGACGACGCCCTCACCTGGACGATCTCGCTGAAGCCGGACGTCACCTTCCACGACGGCAGCGCGCTGACCGCCGACGACGTGGTCTATTCGTTCAAGCGCCTGCTGGAGATGGGCCAGGGCCCCTCGGGCGCGTTCAAGCCGGTTCTGAAGCCGGAGAACGTGACCAAGGTCGACGATCTCACCGTGCAGTTCGTCCTCGACGCACCGTACACGCCGTTCCTCGCCGCGCTGCCGCTGGTCGCGATCGTCAACGAGGACCTCGTCAAGGAGAACGAGAAGGACGGCGACTGGGGCGCCGAATGGCTCGCCTCCAACGAGGCCGGCTCCGGCGCCTACTCGATCGACCCGTCGACGTATCGTCCGCAAGAGAACGTGGACATGATGCGCTTCGAGGATCACTTCTACGGCTGGGACGACAACGAGAACCCGGTCGACATCGTGCGCGCCGCGCCGGTGAAGGAGACCTCGACCCGCGTGCTGGCGCTGATGCGCGGCGATATCGACGCCACCGACTCCTACCTGCCGACCGATCAGGTCGAGCGGGTCGAGAAGGCGGACGGCGTGCATGTGGCGCAGGACGAGTCCATGCGCGTCATGCTCATCCGCATGAACAACCAGCGCGCGCCGTTCGACAACAAGAACTTCCGCAAGTGCGTCAGCCATGCCTTCCAGTATGACGGGTTCATCTCGATCATCCTGAAGGACTACGCGATCCGCAACGCGGGCCCGATCCCCAACAACCTGTGGGGCGCGCCGGCCGACCTCGAGCCCTACGGCTACGATATCGAGAAGGCCAAAGAGTACTGCGACGCCGCGCGGGCCGAAGGCGCCGACCTCGACCGGCCGATGGAGATCCAGATCCAGTCGGCGCTCGACCAGACGACGCAGTCGGCGCAGCTTCTCCAGGCCGGCTTCCAGGAACTGGGCCTGACGCTGAACCTCGTCCCGTCCACCTGGGCGCAGCTCACCACCGACGCCGCCTCCGCCGAGACGACGCCGGACATGTGGGTCCACTGGGTCTCCACCTATTTCGTCGACCCGGAGAACTGGATCGGCCAGATGTACGACAGCCAGTTCCACGGCACCTGGAAGGCCTCGTCCTGGTACCAGAACGACAAGGTGGACGCGCTGCTGCGTGAGGCCCGCGCCGAGACCGACCAGGCCAAGCGCGCCACCCTCTACGAGGAGGCCTCGCGCATCGTCGTCGACGATGCGGTGGACGTGTGGATCTACAACACCGTCCAGCTGCGCGGCCTCAGCGACAAGGTGGAGGGCTACAAGTTCTCCCCCGTCGGCTCGGGCGGCGACATCCGCTGGATCTCGATGGCCGAGTAAGCCCGGCCCGGCACCCGCCTGCGGCACCCGTGCCGCAGGCTGTCGGCGGGCGCGTCGGCCCCTCGCGGGCGGCGCGCCCGCCGCACGCGCGGCCCCGCCGCCACGGCGCGGCGCCACCCTTCGCAGGGCCTCAACCGGAGACGGTCATGTTTCGTTTCGTCCTTCGCCGCATCCTGTTGATGGTGCCGGTCCTCTTCGGGCTGCTGCTCCTCACCTTCGTGATGTTGCAGATGGTCCCCGGCGACCCCGCCGCGACGCTCGCCGGCGAGAACGCCACGCCCGAGCAGATCGCCGAGATCCGCCAGAAGTTCGGCTTCGACGATCCCATCGTCGTCCAGTTCGGCCGCTACCTGTCGCAGATCGCGCAAGGCGATTTCGGCGTCTCGGCCTACTCGCGCCGCCCGGTCGGCGACGACATCGTGCTGCGCCTGCCGGCGACGATGGAGCTGACCCTGGTGGCGCTCACCTTCGCGGCGTTCGGCGGCATCCTCGTCGGCACCCTCGCGGCGGTGTGGCACAACTCGCCGTTCGACCACGCGGTGCGCATCGTCTCGGTCGCCGGGCTCGCGGTCGCCTCGTTCTGGTTCGCGATCATGCTCCAGATGCTGTTCGCGATGGAGCTCGACTGGCTGCCGCTACGCGGCCGGCTCCCCACCGGAATGCCCGCCCCGCCGGACGTGACCGGCCTCTACCTCGTCGATTCCCTGATTTCCGGCGAGTTCGGCACCTTCTGGCAGGCGCTGCAGCACCTCGTCCTGCCAGCCTTCACGCTCTCGCTGGGCGGGCTCGCCACCATCGCCCGGTTCACCCGCTCGTCGATCATCGAGACCATGCAGCGCGACTTCGTCACCTACGAGGAGGCGGTCGGCTACCCCAAGCGGCGCATCATCCTGCCCTACGTCCTGCGCAATTCGCTGGTCTCGCCGGTGACGCAGATCGGTCTCCTCTTCGGCCAGCTCGTCGCCGGCGCCGTCGTGGTCGAGGCGATCTTCGACTGGCCGGGCCTCGGCTCCTATCTCGTCGAGGCGATCTTCACCTCCGACTACAAGGCGATCCTCGCGGTGACGCTCGTCGTCGGTCTCATCTACGCGGCGGTGAACATCGTCGTCGACCTCATCCACGGGATCATCGACCCCCGCGTCGCGGACCAAATGTAACGCCATGCTGGTTCTCAAGAAGCTCCTGCGCGACGTGCCGGCGGTGATCGGCCTCGTCATCATCCTCGCCATCGTCACCTGCGCGATCTTCGCCTGGCAGATCGCGCCGGACCCGGACGGCGTCTTCCGCGCCAACATCCTCGCCCGCCTCCAGCCGCCGAGCTGGGAGCACCCGTTCGGCACCGACAATCTGGGCCGCGATGTCCTCTCGCGCGTCATCGTCGGCAGCCGCACCGCGCTCACCATCGCCATCGGCGTCGTGGTCGTCTCGATGCTGATCGGCATCCCGCTGGGGCTTTACGCCGGCTACGTCTCGGGCTGGGTGTCGGAGGTCATCATGCGCGTGACCGACATCTTCCTCGCCGTGCCGCAGCTCATCCTGGCGCTGGCGGTGGCGCAGATCCTCTCGCGCGGGATCGAGAGCGCGATGCTGGCGCTCGCCCTCACCTACTGGCCGTTCTTCACCCGCACCGTCTATTCCGAGACGCGGCGCCTGCGCTCGGCCCTCTTCATCGAGGCGATGGAGGGGTTGGGGGCGAGCCGGCTGCGCATCATCGTGGCGCACATCCTGCCCAACGTCGCCGCGCCCATCATCGTGCGCGCCACCATCGGCATGGGCTTCACCATCCTGACGGCGGCGACGCTCGGCTTCCTCGGCATCGGCGCGACGCCGCCCTCGCCGGACTGGGGCCTCGCCATCGCCGAGAGCCGGCAATACCTCCCCGAAAGCTGGTGGTTTGCGACCTTCCCGGGCCTCGCGATCCTCGTCACCGTGCTCGGCTTCAACCTCTTCGGCGACGGCCTCAGGGACCTCGTCGACCCGCGGCTGAGGCGCTCGCGATGACCGTCTCCACCCTCTCCGTCCAGGGCCTGAAGATCTCCGTCCCGACCGACGAAGGCCGCGCGCGGATCCTCGATTTCGTCGACTTCGACCTGCCGCGCGGGCACGTCCTTGGCATCGCCGGCGAGTCCGGTTGCGGCAAGTCCACGCTGATCAAGACGATCCTCGGCATCCTGCCGCGGCAGGCGGTGGTCGACGCCGGGTCCATCTGGTTCCGCGGCACGGACCTCCTGACCCTGTCGCGCGACGAGATGCGCCGGCGCATCCGCGGCAGCGGCATCGGCTTCATCCCGCAGGACCCCTATCTGGCGCTCAACCCGGTCTTCAAGGTCGGCAAGCAGCTGATGGAAATCCTGGTCTGGAACGGGATGCCGGGCGAGGCGCCGGATGGGCGGCTGACCCGGGCCAAGGCGCGCCGTTACCGCGAGCACCTCGTCAAGCTCCTGCGCCAGGTGCAGGTGCCGGACCCGGAGGACGCGCTGGAGCGCTACCCGCACCAGTTCTCCGGCGGGCAACGGCAGCGCCTCCTCATCGCCGCCGCCCTCGCCTCGCAGCCCGAGCTGATCCTCGCAGACGAGCCGACCACCGCGCTCGACGTGACGACGCAGATGCAGATCCTCAAGCTCCTCAAGGAACTGGTGGAGGAGTTCGAGGCGTCGATGCTGTTCGTGACGCACGATTTCGGCGTGCTGGCGCAGGTCTGCGATTCGGTCTCGGTGATGTACGCGGGGCAGACGATCGAGTCCGGCCGCGCGGCGAGCGTCATCGGCGCGCCGCTGCATCCCTACTCGCGCCGGCTGATCGCCTGCCACCCGGAACGCTCGGCGGATATCGCCGGGATCGCCGGCCAGGTCCCCTCCCCGCTCGCCCCGCCGGACGGGTGCCGCTTCAACCCGCGCTGCGAGCAGGCGATGCCGGCCTGTAGCGCCCGCCGCCCGCCGCTCGCCCGAACCGATGCGGGGGAGAACCGCGTCGCCTGTGTCCTTTATGAGTGATCGCCCCGCCATGCGCGACGAACCCCTCCTCCAGCTCGACCGCATCGTGACGGAGTTTCGCGGCACCAAGCGCTTCCTGGCGCCGGCGCCCGCCCCGGTCGTCGCCGTCAACGACGTCAGCCTCGAGGTGCGCGAGGGCGAGGTGCTGGGCCTCGTCGGCGAATCGGGGTGCGGCAAGTCCACCCTCGCCAAGACGATCCTCGGCCTCTACCGCGAGGACTCGGGCGACATCCTGCTCGCCGGGCGCGAGGTCTCCGGCGTCGACCCGCGGCGCGCGCGGCGGCTGCGCGGCGACATCCAGTACGTCCACCAGGACCCCGGCGCGGCGCTCGATCCGTGGTGGCGCGTCGGCGGGATCTTGCACGAATCGCTGCGCATCAACGGCGTGACCGACCGCAAGGAGCGCGACCGCCTGATCGACGAGATGCTCGACGCGGTCGGCCTCGCGCCCTCCTTCAAGCGGCGCTATCCGCACGAGCTGTCCGGCGGGCAGCAGCGGCGGGTCGGCCTCGCCCGCACGCTCATCCTGCGTCCGCGCCTCATCATCCTCGACGAGCCGACCTCCGGGCTCGACCTCTCGGTGCAGGCGACGGTGCTGCGGCTGATGCGCGACATTCGCGAGCAGTTCGGCCTCACCTACATCTTCATCAGCCACGACCTCTCGGTCGTGCGGCGCATGTGCGACCGGGTGGCGATCATGTACCTCGGCCGCATCGTCGAGATCGGCCGGACGGAGGATGTGTTCGCCCGCCCCCGCCATCCCTACACGCACGCGCTGCTGGAGGCGGCCCCCTCGCTGGAACCCGGCCAGCTCGACCGCGCCAAGATGATCGAGGGCGACCCGCCGAGCGTGCGCAAGGTGCCGGACGGCTGCGCCTTCCACACCCGTTGCGACTACTCGGACGACGCCTGCACCAAGGCCGTCCCCCCGCTGGAGGAGGCGGACGGCCACCACGTCCGCTGCATTCACTGGCAGGCCCTGCGCGACCGTGCCGCGTAGCCCGTCTTCGTAACCCGGCCGCGTAGCCCGTCCGCGTCCCCGGCGACACGGTCGCGGCCCGACCGCACCGCGGCCGGAGGCTCTCGCCCGCTTTGCCGGCTTCCGGGCGGGCGCCGCCCGTGCTTCATCAGGGCGCAGGATATTGTCGTCGATGGGTTCCGATGGGTGATGTGACCGCCGCGGCTGCGCGGCCCAAGCCGTGGATCGCCGCGCTCGTGGTGGCGACGGCGATGCAGACCGTGCTCGCCATGCTGACGCGGGCTCTCCCCGTCATCGGCCCGCCGATCACCGCGCTCGCCGGGGTGCCGGACGAGAATGTCGGCCATCTCGCGGCGCTGTGCTCGTTCGGGACGATGGTGTTCCTGCTCGGTGGGGCGCCGCTGATCGCGGTGTTCGGCCCGGTGCGGCTGCTGCAATGCGGCGCGCTGCTCGGCGGCGGGGCGATCCTTCTCGGCCTCAGCGGCTCGTGGGCGGCGCTGCTGCTGGCCTCGTTCGCGATCGGCGTCGGCTATGCCCCCTCCGCGCCGGCGGGGAGCGAGGTGCTCCAGCAGAGGGTGCCGGCGCGGCGCCGCTCGCTGATGTTCTCCATCAAGCAGTCGGGCGTGCCGCTGGGCGGGGTGATCGCGGGGGCGATGCTGCCGCCGCTCCTCTTGTGGGGCGGTGTCCCGGCGGCGATCGTCGGCGCGGCGGTGCTGACCTTCCTCGCGGTCCTCGCCGCCGAGCCGCTGCGCCACGCCATCGACGCCGACCGGCCGTTGCCGCCGGAGGCCGCGGCGGGAGCCCTCGCCCCGCGCCTCGCCGCCCAGCTCACCATGCCGTTCCGCATCGTGCTGGCCGATCCGGGGCGCATCGTCATCACCTTCGCCGGCGTCTCGTTCGCCGTGGCGCAGGGGGCGCTCTTCACCTTCTTCGTCACCGCGCTGCACGTCGGCACGGACCACTCGCTCGCCGCCATCGGCGCGGCCTTCGCACTGATGCAGGCGGTCGGCGTCGTGTCGCGGGTGGCGGTCGGGTGGATCGCCGACCGGATCGGCTCGGCGCACCGCACCCTCGTCGGCCTCGCCTTCGCCTCCTCCGCGACGATGGCGGTGCTGGCGTTCGCCGAGGCGGACTGGCCGTATGTCGCCATCAGCGCCGTCGCGGCGGTCTCCGGCTTCGCGGTCGCCTCGTGGAACGGGGTGCTCCTCGCGGAGGTGAGCGCCCTCGCCCCGCGCGGCCGCGTCGGCGAGGCGACCGCGGCGACGACCTTCTTCATCTTCGCGGGCTACGTGATCGGCCCGCTCGTCATCAGTACCATCGTCGCCGCCACCGGCAGCTACACCGCCGGCTTCCTGTTCGCCGCGGCGCCCCCCTTCGTGTCGGGCCTGCTGCTGCTGGCGATCCGCCATCGTGCGCCGCCGACGCCGCGCGCCGGAGCCTGACGAACGGTCCGCCGGCGGACCTAGCCGGCCGCGCCGGCGAGGCGCGCGTCGAAGCCGAAGACCTCGGTGCGGCGGACCGTGACTGCCGCCATGAGCGGGTGGGCGGCGTTGAGCACCAGGTTGCGCTCCTGCGGCACGATCGCCGACGGCACCGAGAGGGCGAGCACGGCGCCCTCCGCCACCCACGCATCGCCGATGGCCCGGCAGGCGGCGGCGTCCTCCGGCGCAAACGTCCCGCGTGCCTCCACGTCGTCGATCCGCGCCTCCGCCGGCAGCACGATCTCGATCGCGCTCATCGTGGGGAGCGCGGCGACGGTGCGCATCTCGTGCGGCAGGTGGACGAAGGTTTCGAGGACGCACAGCGCCAGGCTGGAGCCGCAGTAGACCACCGCCACGCCGCGGCTGTTCCACCGGCCCCCGGCGAGGCGTGCGCCCTTGCCGTCGAGCCCCGGCGCATATTGCGGTCGCGTCAGGCGCCAGACGGTGCCCTCAACCGAAGACGCCATATTCGAACCTCACCAGCGCGTCCTCGACCTCGCGGGCGCCGACGTCGGTCCGCGCCATCTCGATCGGTCGTTCGCCGGCGAGCGCGGGGTTGGGGCTGGTGAGCCAGCGGTCGGCGGTGGCGATGTCGCCGAACGCCTCCTCGGCGTGGGCGCGGACGCGGGCGAGGCGGACCACGGCGTCGGCCTCGGCGATCTTCAGCTCCTGCCCCTCGTTGATCCGCCGGGCGAGCGTCCGCGGCGGGATCACCATCTCGACATCGGACCGGCGCAGGGCACCGCTGGCGAACGCTTCCGCGAGGCGGGCACCGCTGACGCCCTCCATGATCTCGGCATAGCTGAACGGCTGCACCCACACCTCGCTCGCCGTCACCGGCGAGGGTGCGGCCATCGCCTGCGCCGCGGGCCGGCGGGCCCCCTCCCCTGCCGCGCGGGTGCCGTGGTGCGACCGCGTGCGCCGCGCGGCCGGCTTCGCGTCGTCGCTCATGGTTCTATGCCTCGTTCGCCCTGCCTGCCATACGCCGTCAATACTTCGGCATTTGGCAGGCGATTTCAAGGGCCGGCAACCCTACTCGCTGCGGCTGTTCCATTCCTTCCAGAGGTCGTCGAGCTTGTCCCACAGGAAGTCGCCGAAGCCGGACGCGAGGCGCTTGTCGATGACGATCTTGTCGGACGCGGCCGTGACATCCCGGCGCAGCACCGGTTCCTTGGCGCCGCGCGGGCGGAACACTTCGCCCTTGGCCGCATGGGGGCGGCCGGCGGCGATCAACCGGCGCATCGCCCGCGCGCCCCGGATCTCCTGGCGCTCCACCCGATCGAGCTCGGCGGCGATGCGGGCGCGCGCGGCCTCCTCGCGCCACAGCGTCTCCAGCGACAGCCATGTCGGCCGGCCGATCGACGGGTCGCCGCCGATGTGCATGACGAGACGGTCCGGCAAGGTCATCACCATGCGGTACCGGCTGACCTCGCTGCGCTGCACCCCGAGGACGTCGGCGGTGAACTGCACGGTCCACCCGGTGTCGGCGAGGAGCTTGGAGGCCTGGCGCGCCTTCTCGATGAAGGAAGGCGGGGCGTGCTGGCTGTTCTCGCGCGACAGGACGGTGACGGCGGCCTCGTCGTCCATCGTACGTACGATGGCGCGCAGCGGCCGGCCGAGCTTGACGCACGCGCGGTGCCGGCGGTGGCCATAGACCAGCTCGAACCGCCCCGCCTCGCTCGGATGAGGGCGCACGAGCGCCGGCGCGATCTGCCCCTCGCGTAGAATGCTCTCGACCAGCGCGTCGAACTCGGCGCTGTCGTCGAAGTCGGCGAAGCGGTCGTGCCAGCGGAAGGGTGTGATGCGCTCGGTCGCGATCTCCTGGACGACGGCGCCATCGTCCAGTGCGCGGCGCCAATGCTCGGCCTCCCGGCTCTGCTCGCCCCAGTTGTTGAGGAGGTGGCCGAGGCCCGGCGCGCGCGAGCCCGGCGCCGGCCGTGGCACCGACTTGGTCTCCGGCGCCGCCTCCGCCCGTGACGCGGCTGGCGGCTCCTCGGCTGACGGCGGCGTCGCGGGGGGTGCCGCCTCGACCTTCTCCGCCGCGGCGCCGGCGACCGACGGGGGAGACGGCTGGGGCGCCGGGATCGGTCCTGCGGCCGGCTCGGATGCGGCGGGCGGTGTTTCGGCGGCCGCGGCGGCCGGGGGTTTCGGCGTGGGCTCGGGCCGGGCGGGCGCGGCGCGTGGCGGAGTGCGCGGCGCGTCGTCGTCCTCGTTGGCAATGTCGGCGAGGACGCTGGCGACGCGCTTGCGGGTCGATTTGGCCATCTCAGTCCTCCGTGCGGTGGGTCGGCCGCTGCCACACGCGCAGGACCTCGGCCTCCAGCTCGGCATTGACGCCGTCCATCGACTGCAACGCCCGGTCGTAGGTGCGCTTGTTGGAGCTGTCGCGCACCGCTTCGTAGAGGGTTTGGCGGGCGAGGCCGCAGTCGGCGACGGCGGTGCTGTGCACCATGGTCGCCGTCAGCACGTCGGTCCGGAACAGCGAGCGCAGGAAGGTCACCACCGCCATCTGCGGCTGGTCGGACGGGGTGTGCCGGGTGATCAGGATCTTCTCGAAGTCGAGCGGGGTGCTGCGGCCTCCCTGCCCTTCCAGCACCTCCATCAGCGAGCCGGCCAGCGTCATGAACTGCGCCATGGACGCGACGTCGATCATCTGCGGATGGACCGTCACGACGAGCCCTGTCGACGCGTAGAGGCCCGCCATGGTGATGAAGCCGAGCTGCGGCGGCGAGTCGAGGATGACGATGTCGTAGTCGTCGGCCACCTGGTCGATCGCCGAGGAGATGCGGGTAAAGAAGGGCGAGGGGTGACGCAGCATCAGCGCGCGCGGGCTCTCGGTCTCGAACTCGGCGAGCTCGAGGCTGGCGGGTACGAGGTCGAGGCCGGCGAAATAGGTTGGACGGATGATGTCGCGCAGGGGCCGCGGGCCGGCCTCCTCGCCGAGATGGGCGGGGTCGCCATCGTCCTGGAAGGTGATCGCGCCGAAGAGGCTCTCGTGCGGGCCGACATGCAGCTCCGGCGTGATGCCGAGCATGGTGGTGAGGCTCGCCTGCGGGTCGAGGTCGATGGCGAGGACGCGGTAGCCGCGCAGGGCGAAATATTGCGCGGCGTGGATCGCCTGGGTCGACTTGCCGGAGCCGCCCTTGAAGGTGGCGAAGTTGAGAACCTGGATGTGCTCGCCGGCGCGGCGGTGCGGCAGGTAGCGCCCCGGCGACTTGGCGTCGAGGTGAACCCGCAGGCGCGCCACTTCTTCCAGCGACCACACCCGCCGCCCGGCGGGCTTGGCCTCGGCCTTGGGGATCCCGAGTTCGCTCGCCATCTGGCGCACGTAGCGCTCGGTGACGCCGAGCAGGCCGGCCACCTCCTGGGTCTGGAAGGGGCGCAGGTTCTTGCTCTGGTCCGGCGCCCAGACCTCCTCGGCGAGGCGGCTGAGCTTGCGCGACAGGAGCTCGCCTTTGCGGGTGAAGCTGCGCGCGAGGCCGGCGTCCGATGGGGCGGCGGGGGCCGGGTGTGCGGGGCGCGCGTCCTCGTCCACACGGTCGGCGGCGGCGTCGGCCGCGGGGCGGTCCTGGACGCTGTTGCGATCCATCGCGATGTCCTCCTCGCGGACGTGGCACTAGGGGCCGAGCGGGCGCGGCGGTTCCGGTTTCGAGCGCCGCTCCACCGCCTCGACGGTTCTGCCGCTCCGTTCCGGTTCAGGGTCTCGCCCGGCCGGTTAACGAGTGGTTAACGCCATCCCCGGCGCGACGCAAAGCCAATCGACGGCCCGAAACCGGTCTCCGCCCGAGTTCTGCACGTCAGCGGTAAACACTTCGTATGCGAACCCGCGCATGCTTGCGGTGTGCGCGTCGATCCCCGCGCATGGAGCCGTGCGAGAGACTGTGCCACCGGCCGAGCCGGCGGCGTGCTGCGCGAGAGATCGACGCCAAGAACCCACATCAACCGCCCGACCGCCGTTGCAAAGGGTGGCGATGGCCGCACCCGGCGTGCCAGCTGTCACGGGCGGTCCATGGCGTCTGGCCGTTCTCTATTTTATGTCGGCCGTCCGCCGACCGACTGCCGTCCGTGAACTGGGCGACGGCTCGGTCGTGACACCTGTCACGCGAGAGGGTCGCAGCCTGGCGCTTGGCTGGCGAACTGCGTGACAGCTGTCACGCACCGCGAGCCGCTCGCAATTCGCCGGTGTGCGGTGTGCGGAGCGTGTGCGATCTTCTGACAGTGGCTCAGGCTGTTTGCTGCACTCGAACTTGCGTCCGGTGCCGTCTGAACTGCGTAGAACCGACGGAACGTATCGCGCGCCGCTGATGAGATTTCGCTTTGTCGCACTTCGCGGACACATTCCCACGAATAAAAACGGATGGGCTCTAGACGCTTACAATCTTAACGTGTCCTTCAATTAACCTCGAGCGGAATGCCTAGGGCCGCACATCGAATCGCATCACAATAGCTCGATCCGCCGTCACCATCGGTTCCTCTTGGACGCGGCAGTGCCGTTTTTGACACGGAATTCCTCGTCAAAGCGGATGTGACACGCGAAAAATGATCACCGCGACTCCACAACCGCGTCGGAATCGGTCATTTCTGGAATTGACCCTGAAAACCGCTTCGAAGCGGAACTGAGAACGCAACGCATGAGCCGGCAGCACAGCCCTCGTCACGACACGACCGCTCGTTCCCGCGGGAACGGGACCGGGCGGCCGCGCAGGGCGGGTGCCGCGCGACCGGCGATCGGTGCGTCCGCAGATCCTGGGGCAGGGGGGTCGCCCGAACCGGATTTCAACGAGGGTGTGAAGTCCATGACGTAACCCGGCAAAACGAAAGGCCTCGAAGCGGGAACTTCGAGGCCTTGGGTCTCACCACGTGAGTGGCGATAAGATCGTCTGGACAACGCTCTTATGCCATCGCGACGCACGGCGTGTCAACAACACCGAGCCCGGTGAACGGCTCAGTTTTGCCCAGATTCTGGAGGCAGAGAGATGCACTTGGCATCCTCCGGGCGACGGCTGCTGCGGCCTGCCGCAGTGACCGCGGGACGGCTCGCGCTCGGCACCATACCGGCCGTCAGCCGCAGGGACTTGTCGGCCGTCTTCCGCATGGCCGCCGAAGCTCTCACGCTCAAACCGAGCCCCCGGCTCGTCCTGTCCGAGCTGGTCGCGAGCTGGGGCGAGCAGGCGACGGACCGCCTGCTGGTGTGGCCGTCGAACGCCCATCTGGCACGCCGGACGGGACTGTCGGAGCGGTCGCTGCGGCACGCCTTCCGCACCCTGGCGGACTACGGCCTCCTCGTCGCCAAGGACTCGCCCAACGGCAAACGCTACCCCGTGCGCGACCGCGCGGGGGCGATCGTCGACGCCTACGGTTTCGACCTGACCCCACTTTACGCCCGCCGGTCGGAGTGGAGCGCGCGGGTCGCCGAGCAGAAGGCGCGCCGTGCCGAGGCGAAGCAGGCGTTCGACCGGTTGACGGTCGCGCGACGCAGCACCGCCGAGGCCCTCGACGCGCTGGCCGAGGATCATCCGGCCATCCCCCGCGAAACGCTGCAAGCCCGGTACGCCGCCCTCGTCACCCGCACCCCGCGGCGCGGTCCGACACCGCCGCCGACCGAACTTCTCGACGCGTGGACAGACCTGCGGGCGACCGTCGAGGCGGCCTACTACCATGCCGGCACTGACGGTCGTTCTTGCCGGCACAATGAGTCTCAGATCGAATCTTCTGTTGAACCGAACCCGCCTGTGGACGATCCGGCGGACACCCCGGATCTCCCCGCCGTCATTCTTGCCAGCGGGGAGGGGGGCCGCCGACGGGCCGAAACCGCGTCGACGACGCAGCCCACCGCACCCGAACGCGCCGTCGCGCCGGAACGGCTCCCCTTCGTCGTCGACGACGCCTGTCCCGTCGTCCGACTGTGCGGGCAGGCCCCCGTCAGCGAAGGAGACCTCATCGCTACCGGACGCCGATTCCGCCCCATGCTCGGTGCCGATGAAGCGGTTTGGAGGGAGGCCGAGACGACGTTGGGGGCGGTGCGAGCCGCCACCGCCGTCATCTACGTCACCCAACTGTTCGAGGACGATGTCGCCCGCCACGGCGAAAGCCGGATCCGCAACCCGGGCGGCTACCTGCGGGCCTTCGTCCGCATGGTGGCCTCCGGGTCGATCGACCTGACGGCCGACCTCCTCGCCATGCGCCGCAGGCGGCTGGCCGATCCCTCCGCGGCGCCGCAAGGCCCCGCAGGGACGGCTGGCATCGACGCCGCGCGCAGTGCCGGCCGGTCACCGACTCATCGCGCGTCGTCCAGCGGGAGGTAGAGCGTGCCCCCCTCGCGGAATTTCTCCGCCATCTTCGCCATGCCCTCCTTCTGCGCTTCGGCGCGGATGTCGTGGCTGATCCGCATCGAACAGAACTTCGGCCCGCACATCGAGCAGAAGTGCGCCACCTTGTGCGCCTCCTTCGGCAGCGTCTCGTCGTGCATGGAACGGGCGGTGTCCGGGTCGAGGGAGAGGTTGAACTGGTCCTCCCAGCGGAACTCGAAGCGCGCGCGGCTCAGCGCATCGTCGCGCAGGCGCGCGGCGGGGTGGCCCTTGGCGAGATCGGCCGCATGGGCTGCGATCTTGTAGGTGATCACGCCGGTCTTCACGTCGTCGCGGTCCGGCAGGCCGAGATGCTCCTTCGGCGTCACGTAGCAGAGCATCGCGGTGCCGAACCAGCCGATCATGGCCGCGCCGATGCCGGAGGTGATGTGATCGTAGCCCGGCGCGATGTCGGTCGTCAGCGGACCCAGCGTGTAGAACGGCGCCTCGCCGCAGACCTCGAGCTGCTTGTCCATGTTGGCCTTGATCTTGTGCATCGGCACATGGCCGGGGCCTTCGATCATCACCTGGCAGTCCTTCGCCCAGGCGACCTGCGTCAGCTCGCCGAGGGTCTCCAACTCGGCGAACTGCGCGCGGTCGTTGGCGTCGGCGATCGAGCCCGGCCGAAGCCCGTCCCCCAGCGAAAAGGAGACGTCGTAGGCGCGGGCAATGTCGCAGATCTCGTCGAAGTGTTCGTAGAGGAAGCTCTCGCGGTGATGGTGCAGGCACCACTTTGCCATGATCGAGCCACCACGCGACACGATCCCGGTCACGCGGTCCACCGTCATCGGCACCATGTGGAGCCGTACGCCGGCGTGGATCGTGAAGTAGTCGACACCCTGCTCGGCCTGCTCGACGAGCGTGTCCCGGAAGATCTCCCAGGACAGGTTTTCGGCGATCCCACCCACCTTTTCGAGCGCCTGATAGAGCGGCACCGTGCCGATGGGGACCGGCGCGTTGCGGATGATCCACTCGCGGATGTTGTGGATGTTGCGGCCGGTGGAGAGGTCCATCACCGTGTCGGCGCCCCAGCGGACGGCCCAGACCATCTTCTCCACCTCCTCGGCCATGGAGGAGGTGACCGCCGAGTTGCCGATATTCGCGTTGATCTTGACCAGGAAGTTGCGCCCGATCGCCATGGGCTCGGCCTCGGGGTGGTTGATGTTGGCGGGAATGATCGCCCGGCCCCGCGCCACTTCCTCGCGTACGAACTCGGGGGTGACGTGGTCGGGGATCGTGGCGCCCCAGTCCCTGCCGTCGCGCGCCAGCGCCTCCTTCGCGGCCTCGCGGCCGAGATTCTCGCGGATGGCGACGAACTCCATCTCCGGCGTCACGATGCCGGCCCGCGCGTAGGCCATCTGGGTGACGGCCCGGCCTTCGACCGCCCGGCGCGGTGCGTGGGGCACCGGAAACTCCGGCACCTGGCGTCGAGCGTCGGCGAAGCCATTGTCCTCGGCCCGCACGTGGCGGCCGGGGTACGGCGCGGTGTCGCCGCGCGCCGCCACCCAGGCCTCGCGCAGCCGGGTGAGGCCGTCGCCGATGGCGATGGTGGCGTCGGGATCGGTGTAGGGACCGGAGCTGTCGTAGACGGTGACGGCGGGCTCGCCGGCGGTGGGGTGCAGGTCGATCTGCCGCATCGGCACGCGAACGTCCGGGTGCAAGGTGCCACTGCACCACACGCGCCGGGACGCCGGCAGCGGGCCGGTGGTGACGGTCGGGGTGTGGTCGTTCATCGGTCGGAGCCTCCATAGCTCGAAGCGTTGGAGACCCAGTTCCGCGTCGAATGGAGGAGAGCCGCGCGATCCGCCTGTGACGGTTGCGGCCGGGGCCGCGCAGCCGATGCACCATCCCTACGCCAGTTTGAACTGGATCAGGTTCATCGGGTCACTGCGCTGCGCCGGACGGCGCCGTCAGTATCTCAGCCCCCTGTCGGGACCCCCCGGGTGAGGGGAGGAGACTGCGCGCCGCCTCGGGCGGTGTCAATCATTGGGGACGCACCGGGGCGGCCCGAGATCGACGGCCGATGCGGCGGATGGGCGGTCCGTGGGCAGGAGGTGCCGCATGCGGCGGCACGGGATCAGCCCGCGGCGGCAACGACATGGCGGGAGGGCAGGGCGAGACCCGCCCGCACGGCGCGGCCGTGCCCCTGCGGCGAGTTCCTGCGGGGGTCGGCGGCGGATGGCATGCCGTTTGCTGCAGCACCTATCGCGACCCGTTCGCGCACCGGCCTGGCGGCGGTGTCCGGACACGGATCCAGTTCCCCTGAACACGCGGCGACCCGGTCCCGCGAAGGAGAGAATATGAACGGTCTTTCGAGCCATGTCTCGGGCGTGCGAGGCGTCTTCGTCGCGACGGGTCTCGCGCTGGCGGCGGCATTCGCCTCGACGGCGCCCGTCGAGGCGCAGGAGCTGAAGGAGGTCAACTTCAGCGAGGCGGTCCACAACCTCGGCTACATCAACCTCTACGTCGGCATGCACGCCGGCATCTTCGAGAAGAACGGCCTGAAGATGAACGTCTCCGCCGCCGGCGGCGACACGCAGACCTTCGCCGCCGTCCTCGGCGGCTCGGCTGACTTCGCCATCGGCGACGCCACCATGGCCGTCATGAGCCGCGAGGCGGGCGGCCCCGGCATGGTCGTTGGCACCGTCGTTCAGCGCGCGCATTATTTCGGCGTGTCGAAGAACCTCGACGTCATCACCGACCCGAAGGACTTCAAGGGCCTGACCATCGTCACCTCGCCCGAGCCCAACACCAACTACTCGGTCGCCAAGAAGATGATCGAGGACGCGGGTCTGACGGTCGGCGGCGACGTGACCATCCTGCAGGTCAGCCCTGGCACCGAGATCGGCGCCATGCTCGCCGGGCAGGCCGACATGGCGATCGCCTATCAGCCGAGCGTCGCCTCCGCCGTCGACCAGGGCGCCAAGGTGGTGTTCGACTTCTCCAACTACGTCGGCCCGTTCTGCAACACCGGCATCATGGTCCTGCCGGCCACGATCGAGAACGACCCGGAGATGGTCCAGGCGCTCGTGACCTCGTTCGAGGAAGCCTCGCGCATGACCTATGCGGACCCGGACTTCGCCAAGGAAGTCGCCCGCAAGGAGTTCCCGGACCTGCCGGGCGAGGTCGTCGACGCGGCGATCGACGCCGAGCTGGAATACCTGATCCCGGCCGAGCACGTCGTGGTCGAGAAGGATCAGTGGGAGAACCTGATGGCGATGCAGGAGTATCTCGGCAACATCAAGGGCACGATCTCGTTCGACGAGGTGATCGACAACTCCTTCGCCGAGAAGGCGATGGAAGAGGTCGACGGCTGATCGCCGCGTCCGGCGCCGCCTCACCCGTGGCCGCGACCAAACCCGCCCCCGAGGGCGCGCCGAAGCTTTCGGCGCGTCACCTCGCCTTGACCTTCGACGACGGGCGCCGGCGCGTGCCCGTCATCGGCGACGTCTCGTTCGACCTCCATGCGGGCGAGGTGGTCGCCATCGTCGGCCCCTCCGGCTGCGGCAAAACCACGATGCTCAACGCCGTGTCCGGCCTCCTGAAGCCGACCGGCGGCGAGGTGACGTGGAACGTCGCCATGACCAAGCGCCGCCCGCGCATCGGCTACATGCTGCAAAAGGACCTCCTGTTTCCCTGGCGCACCGCCAAGGGCAACGTCATGCTCGGCATGGAGATCCGCGGCGACACCGGCGCCAAGGCGCACGAGAAGGCGCGCGCGTTGCTCGACCAGCTCGGCCTGCACGGCTTCGCCGACGACTACCCCTCGACCCTCTCCGGCGGCATGCGCCAGCGCGTCGCCCTCGCCCGCACGCTCATCCACGACCCCGAGGTGCTGCTGCTGGACGAGCCGTTCGCCGCGCTCGACTTCCAGACCAAGATCCTCATCGAGAGCGACACCGCCAAGCTGGTGCGCAGCGAAGGCCGGGCGCTGCTCCTCATCACCCACGACCTCGAAGAGGCGGTGTCGATGGCCGACCGCGTGATCGTCCTCACCGGACGCCCGACGCGCATCAAGTCGACCTACACGATCGAGCTGGGCGGCGACCGGACCGACATGATGGCCGCGCGCGAAAGCCCCGACTTCGCCGACTATGTGCGCAGCATCTGGCGCGACCTCGATGTCGCCCAGCACTGAGGAGCGCTTGCGATGACGACCACCACGGCCGACACCCCCGACGCCGTGTCCGACACCAGCGAGGTCAGCCGGACCGGGCACGCCGTCCGCCGCCGGGCGATGCGCGGGCATGCCATGGTGATCGCGACGCAGGTCGTCCTGCTCGCCGTGCTGCTCGGCCTGTGGGAATACGCCACCTACGCCGACAAGCAGACCGCCTTCATGTTCGGCTCGCCGAGCGCGATCTTCGGCTTCCTCGTCACCATGGCGTCCGACGGCAGCCTCTTCCGCGACACCTGGGTCACCGGGCTCGAGACCGTGCTCGGCTTCGTCGTCGGCAATGTCCTCGGGACGGTGATGGGCCTCGCGCTCTGGTATTCGCCGTTCGTGTCGCGCGTCGTCAGCCCGTTCATCGTCGCGCTGGGGTCGATCCCGATCATCGCGCTGGCGCCGATGGTCATCATCTGGTTCGGCACCGGGCTCTCGTCCAAGATCGCGATGGCGACGTTGTCGGTCGTCGTGGTCGCCCTCGTCACCTCCTACAAGGGGGCGATGAGCGTCGATCCCGACCAGATCAACCTGATGCGCACCCTCGGCGCGCGCAAATGGCAGATCTTCAACCGCCTCGTCGTGCCCGCCTCGCTGAGCGACATCTTCGCCGGGCTGAAACTCACCGTCGGCTTCGCGCTGATCGGCGCGATCATCGGCGAGTTCATGTCGTCCTCGGAGGGGCTCGGCCACGCGATCTTCAAGGCCGGCTCGCTCTACATCATCCCCAAGGTGCTGGCCGCGCTGGTCGCCACCATCGCACTGGCGCTGGCGCTGACCTTCCTCGTCGGTAAGCTGGAGCGGCGGCTGATGCACTGGCGGCGCGACCTGTGAGCCGCCGCCGGCACCCTCTTCCGCCGCGGTCCCTCAGGCCGGCCGCAGCGGCTTTTCAACGAACGGAGAAGTCATGACTCACGTGGTTCCCAAGGCGGGCAATATCAAATTCGCCCTGTCGGGGCACGAGGCGTACGTGGACAAGATCGCCCCCGGCGAAACCTTCAAGGTCGAGTGCGCCATCAACATCGGCGACGGCATCCTCACCCACGCCGGCCAGGCGATCGACCCGGCCAAGATCGTCGTCCCCTTCGTCAACGGCGCCACCGGGCCGATGGAGATCGAAGGGGCCAAGCCCGGCGACATGCTCAAGGTCGAAGTGATCGACATGGAGCTGGACAGCCTGGGATTCACCGCCCTGTGGCCCGGCATCGGCATGTTTCCCGACTGGGTGCGCCAGAAGGAATTCGGCTTCATCCCCCGCGTGATGGAGGTCAAGGACGGCTTCGTCCACTGGTCGGACAAGGTGAAGCTTCCGGTCGCGCCGATGATCGGCGTGATGGGTGTGGCGCCAGTGCTGGGCGCGACCCCGACGGTCGACAACGGCCCCAACGGCGGCAACCTCGATATCCAGGAATTCACGCCGGGCACGACGGTGATGTTCCGCGTCAACCAGGAGGGCGCGCACTTCTTCGCCGGCGACTGCCACGCCATCCAGGGCGACGGCGAGGCCAACGGCATGGGCGCCACCGAGATCGCCGCCGTGCTGACGCTCAAGGTCACGCTGGAGCCGGCGCCCGAGCGTCTCACCTGGCCGCGCATCGAGACAGCGACGCACATCGGCACCGTCGGCTGCGCCCGCCCGCTCGAGGACGCCATGCGCATCGCCTTCGAGGAGATGGTCTACTGGCTCGCCGACGACTACGGCATCCCCGAGACCGAAGCCTACATGCTGCTCGGCCAGATCGCCGAGGCCCGCTGCACGCAGGTCGTGAATCCGAAGTACACGTACGTCTGCAAGGTGTCGAAGGACATCCTGAAGTCATTCGCCTGACGGACTGCCGCGCCCGCGGGGGGCCGGCCGGCGCCCCGTGGGCCGAGGGTTCGCGGGCCCGCAACGACATCGAGGAGCAATCATGGATCTGGGTCTGAAGGGGATGAAGGCGCTCGTCACCGGCGGCACGAAGGGGATCGGCCGCCACTGCGCCGAGATCTTCGCTGCCGAGGGGGCCGACGTCGCGGTCTGCGCCCGCAAGGCCGACGAGGTCGCCGAGACCGTCGCCGCGCTCGAAGCCAAGGGCGTGAAGGCCTACGGCGCGGCGGTCGACGTCGCCGACAAGGCCGCGTTCGAGGCGTTCGTGAACGCCGCCGCCACCGCGCTCGGCGGGCTCGACGTCGTCGTCGCCAACGTTTCGGCGCTGGCCGTGGCGGACGACGAGACGGCTTGGAAGGCCGGGTTCGACACCGACCTCATGCACACCGTGCGCCTCGTCAACACGGCGATGCCTTATCTGGAGAAATCCAAGGCCGCCGCGATCACGGCGATCTCGTCCGTCTCGGGCCGCGAGACGGACTTCACCGGTCCCGCCTACGGCGCCTACAAGGCGGCGCTGGTTCACTACATGCACGGGCTGGCGGTGAAGCTGGCGCCGCAGATGATCCGCGCCAACGCGGTCTCGCCCGGCAACACCTACTTCGAGGGCGGGATCTGGAACCAGATCGAGACCGGCAACCCGGAGCTCTTCGCGGAGGCGCTGGCCCTCAACCCGACCGGGCGCATGGGCAAGCCCGAGGAGGTCGCCCGCGGCGTCGTCTTCCTGTCGAGCCCCGCCTCCTCGTTCACGACCGGGACCAACCTCGTCGTGGACGGTGCGCTGACGCGGGGCGTGCAGCTCTGAGCCGGCGCCGCTTCGCAGCCCATCAGGCGGCGAAGCGGTCGGCCAGACGGCCGGGCGCCACATGGCGTGGAACGGGGATCGGTCTCACCGGGCGCAGCGGGACCGGCGCCTCGGCCGGTGGCAGGCCGCAGACGAGATCGGCGATGACGCGGCCCATGGCGGTCGCCATCGCGATGCCGCGGCCGTTGTAGCCCAGCGCTCCGCATCCAGCCGATAATAGACCGTGACACGCCCGGTCTCGTAGAGCACCGAGCCGTCGGGCAGGATGGTGGCGGCCACCTCGGCCGGAAGCAGTGCCGTCGCGGCGATGGCGGTATGGACCGGGACCACGGTGCGGCGGAGCGGCGGCAGCAGATCGTCGGTATAGCCGTTGGTGGCGAGGACCACCGCATCGGCGGTCACGGTGCCGCCGGGGGTGACGATGCGCCAGCCGCTGCCCGCGCGCTCCAGCGAGAGGGCGGGGGTCGCGCGGGTGAGCCGAGCACCGGCCCCTGCGGCCGCCTCGGCGAGGCCGCGCACGTAGCCGATCGGGTTCAGCTTGCCGCCCTGGCCTGCCGGCACCGCCACCGCGCCGGGTGCGGCCACGACCGGTCCCGCTCACCAGGGCAGGGGGGCCGCCTCCAGCCGGTCCGCCAGCCGGCCGAGCATCGCCTCCGACCGCCGGATCTGCTCGACCTCGATATATTCGTCCGGCGTGTGGCCCTGCGCCATCGATCCGGGCCCGCACACCAACGAGACGATGCCGGCGCCGAGACTGAAGGCGCCCGCCTCGGTGCCGAAGTCCACCTTGCCGAGCGGCGCCTGCGGCAGCAGCGACGACACGAAGCCGACGGCCGGATGGTTCGGGTCCGTCGCCAGACCCCTGACGTGGACGACCTCCTCGATCTCGATGCCGCACGCGGGGTCGATCGCCCGCATCCGGGGCACCAGGCCGGTGTCGACGAACGCGTGGATGCGGTTCATGAGGCCGGCGAGCGCATCGTCGGTCAGAGCGCGGATATCGAGCTGGAAGACGCACTCGGCGGGGACGATGTTCAGCGCGGTGCCGCCGCGGATCGTGTTGACCGACAGCGTCGCCTGGGGGATCTCGTAGGCGGGGTCGGTCGGGCCGGTCTGCGCCGCGTCGCGCGCCAGGTCTTCGATGAAGGCGATCAGCCGGGCGGCGTAGGCGATCGCGTTGACGGCGGTCGGCGCGCGGGCGGAGTGCGCGGAGAGGCCGGTGACGGTGATCGTGTACATCCCGGCACACTTGTGTCCTGTCTTCACCGCCATCTGCGTCGGCTCGCCGACGATGCACAGGCCCGGCCGCACCGCGAGGCCCGCCAGCCGCTCGACGAGGCTCGCCACCCCGGTGCAGCCGACCTCCTCGTCGTACGAGACGGCGATGTGGATCGGCGCGGCGAGGTCGCGTGCGGCAAGGTCCGGCACGGCGGCGAGCACGGTGCCGATGAAGCCCTTCATGTCGGCCGTGCCGCGCCCGTAGAGCCGGTCGCCCTCGCGGCGCATGACGAAGGGGTCGCCGCTCCAGGCCTGCCCGTCGACCGGGACCACATCGCTGTGCCCGGAGAGGATGACGCCGGGGACGTCCCGCGGGCCGATGGTGGCCCAGAGGTTGCCCTTCGTGCGGTCCTCGTTCCAGAGGATCTCGCTCGCGACGCCGTGGCGGTCGAGATGGCGGGTCACATACTCCAGAAGGCTGCGGTTCGGGTCGCGCGAGACCGTGGGGAAGGCGACGAGATCGCCGATGATGCCGATGCTGTCGCTGGAATGCATGCCGTCTCCCTTGCGGCCGCAGTATCAGGCCGCGACACGGGCGCCCGCAAGCGCCGCGCGCGCCATCTCGTCGGCGACGGTGCCGCTCGGCGTGCCGGTGGTCCGCGCCGCCTCCAGGATGCGCCGGGTGCGGGGGCCGATCGCCTCGATCCGCGCATCGACGGCGGCGAGGTCGCCGTCGCGCGTGTATTCGGCGCTGACGAGGATGATGCCGCCGGCGTTGACGACGTAGTCGGGCGCGTAGGTGATGCCACGCTCGAACAGCGCGCGCTCGGCGGCCGCGTCGGCGATCTGGTTGTTGGCGCCGCCGGCGATCACTCCGGCGCGCATCCGCCGGGCGATGTCTTCGGTCAGGACGCCACCCAGGGCGCAGGGGGCGAGGATGTCGACGTCGGCGAGGAGGATCTCGTCGAGGGCGGCCGGGGTGGCGGCGAAGCGGTCGCACGCTTCGTCGCGCCGCGCGGTGGCGAGGTCGGCGACGACGAGCCGTGCGCCGCGGGCATGGAGCGCCGCGGCGAGGTTCATGCCCACACCGCCGAGGCCCTGGATGGCGACACGCAGGCCCTCCAGGTCCCGCCGGCCGAAGGCGAAGCGGGCGGCCGCCTCGAGGCCGATGCAGACCCCGCGCGCCGTGAACGGGGCGGGGTTCCCGCCCACGCCCTCCCGCGCCACGATGCCGGAGACGTAGCGGGTGACGGTGGCGACGTGGGCGAGGTCCGCCGGCGCGACGCCCACGTCCTCGGCGGTCACGTAGCGGCCGTTCAGGGCGTCCACGGCGCGGCCGAACGCGGTGAACACGTCCGCCCGCCGTTCGTCGGGGACGGGGCCGAGGATCACCGCCTTGCCGCCGCCCATCGGCACTCCCGCCAGCGCGTTCTTGTAGGACATCCCGCGCGACAGGCGCAGCGCGTCGCCGAGGGCGGCGCCGGCGTCCTCGTAGTGCCACAGGCGGCAGCCGCCGCCCGCCGGTCCGAGCGCCGTGGAGTGGATGGCGACGAAGGCCCGCAAGCCCGTGGCGGCGTCGTTCAGCGCCACGACGCGCTCGTGACCGTCGAAGGCGGGATGGTCGAACATCGGGAGATCCCTGTTTCGGTCCGGCGGGGCGTCAGCTCTTGGGGACGAGCGGGCAGAGGCTCTGGGAGAGCGGCAGGTAGGCCTCGGCCGCCGGGATCGTCTTGACGACGTCGTAGTAGGCCCAGGGCTTCTCCAGGCCGCCCGGCTTCTTCGCCCGCACGAGATAGAAGTCGTGGACGAGCTTGCCGTCGGCGCGGATGGAGGCGTTCTGGGCGAACATGTCGTTCACTGGCGTGGCGATCATCTTCGCGAGCACCGCGTCGGTCTCGTCGGTGCCGATGGCGGCGGCGGAGGTGAGGTAATGCAGCACCGCCGAGTAGACGGAGGCTTGCGGGGCCGTCGGCGCGCGGCCGTGCTTGTCCATGAAGCGGGCGGCGAAGGCGCGGGTCTCGTCGTCGAGGTCCCAGTACCAGGCCGTCACGGTGGTCAGCCCCTGCGCGGTCTCGAGGCCCATGCTGTGCACGTCGGTCAGGAACATCAGCTCGGCCACCGGGGTCTGACCGGCGGCGCCCATGCCGAACTCGTTCCATTGCTTCATCGCGGTGACGAGTTGCTCGCCCGCGTTCGCGAAGGCGACCACGTCCGCGCCGGAGGCCTGCGCCTGGAGCAGGAAGGCGGCGTAGTCGGACACGCCCAGCGGGTGGAAGATGGCGCCGGCCTTGGTCCCGCCCGCCGCCGCCAGAGCCGCCTCGGATTCGGCGACCATGTTGTGGCCGAACGCGTAGTCCGCGGCGATGAAGAACCAGTTGTCCATGCCCGCGCCGACCAGCTCGCGGACCGGACCGGAAACGAGGTTGTAGTTGTCGTGCAGCCACGACAGCCCGGTCGGCGCGCACTGAGCGCCGTTGATCTCGGTGGTGCCGACGGCCGCATAGCCGACGATCTTGTTCTCCTCGCGCGCCAGCGACTGCACCGCGAGGGCGACGGCGGAGTTGGACGCGTCGGCGACCATGTCCACCCCGTCGACGTCGAACCAGCGGCGGACGATCTGGGCGCCGATGTCGGCCTTGTTCTGGTGGTCGGCGGAGAGGATCTCGACCGTCACGTCGGGGTAGAGCTCGTGGAAGTCTTCGACGGCCAGCTCGGCGGCGACGACCGACCCGAGCCCGGCGAGATCCGACAGGGGTCCCGACTGGTCGTTGACGATGCCGATCTTGAGCGCGCCGTCGGACATTTCGGCCGCTGCCGGAAGCGCCATGACGGCGGACATGGTGAGCGCCAGGCAGACCGCCGCGGCACGGTTCGGTCCGCGTTTGGAGTCGTGATCGTCCATCGTGCACCCCTGTTGATGATGTCTCGCAAGTTCGCGCCGCGGGCCGCCGCTGCGATCCCGCCTTGCCGTTCCCGATTGAGTTGCCGAGCCTGAACGCTAGCGACGGCATCGATGTCCGACAACGGCGTTTATCCGGCAATTTCGGACACGGCGGGTGGCGCTGCCGCGCCCGCCGTCGTCGCACGCGGGAAGGCGCCGTGGCGACGCCGTCACCGCGCGGTCGGGGGCAGGGAAGGTGCTGGCTTTTGCGGTCTCGTGATGCCGCCTCGCCGGGGCCGCGGCGCGGTCTCGGCGGCGGGGTGCGGGGGCCGGGCCGGGCGCGCGGTCCGACGGTTCGGGTGCGAAAACCCCTCGATTCGTGACGTCGGTCAGCCGCCCACGGTCTTGGCCTGACGCGCGGCGCGGCGCATGCCTTGCGGTGGCTGGCCATAGGCACGCAGGAAGGCCCGCCGCATCCGTTCGGGATCGCGAAACCCCGTCGACTCGGCGATCGTCTCGATCAGGTCGCCGGAGGATTCGATGCGCTCGCGCGCCACCTCCAGCCGCAGCCGCTCGATTGCCTTGGCCGGGGTCGTCCCGGTCTCGCTGGCGAAGATGCGGGCGAAATGGCGTGCGCTGAGCCCGGCGCGGTCGGCCAGCATCTCGACGGTGAGGGGGCGGTGGAGGTTCTCGCGGATCCAGCTGAGCAACGCACCGAACCGCCCGTTGGGCGACTTCAGCTCCAGGAGGGAGGAGAACTGCGTCTGCCCGCCGCTGCGCCGGTGATAGAGGACGAGCTGCCGCGCGGTGGCCATGGCGATCTCCTCGCCGTGACTGTCGGCGACCATGGCGAGTGCCATGTCGATCCCGGCGGTCACCCCGGCCGAGGTCCACACGTTGCCCTCGCGGTGGAAGATCCGGTCCGGCTCCAGTCGCACCTTGGGAAAACGGGCGACGAACTCGGCGGTCTGCTGCCAGTGCGTGGTGGCCTTGCGTCCGTCCAGCAGGCCCGACTGCGCCAGGATGTAGGCCCCGGTGCACACGCTCGCCACCTGTCGCTTCTGCCGGACCATCGTGCGGAAGAAGGCCTGCGTGCGGCGGCAGTCCATCGCCTGCTCGACCCCCAGGCCGCCCGCGGTGATGAGGGTCGAGAGGCCGCGCGCCTTCGTCATGTCGGCGGCCATCACCTCCACCCCGCAGGAGGCGCGCACGGGGCCGGCCTCCACCGCCAGCATCCGCACCTGCGGCGCGGTCGGCACCAGGCGGCGCGCGATCTCGAACACGGCGGCCGGGCCGGTCGCGTCGAGGAGCTGGAAGTCGGGAAAGATGAAGATGCCGATCATCGGATGTCGGGAAACGAGGGAACTACGCCATTTCAGGTGCCAACGAGTGCATGGCAGATTGCGGGTCGTCAAGTTGGACTGAAAAAGGCGCTCTCATGGCCCAGAAAAAGCAAATCGGCCTGCTTGTCTTCCCGAACATCACGCAGCTCGACATGACCGGGCCGCTGCAGGTCTTCTGCAGCGTCGCCGAGGCCGAGGTGCATCTCGTCTGGAAGACGACCGATCCGGTGCCCAGCGACACCTCGCTCGTCATCACGCCGACCATTACCCTCGCCGACTGCCCGCAGCTCGATTTGATCTGCGTTCCCGGTGGACTCGGGACCGATCCGCTGATGGAAGACCCGGAGGTGCTGGACTTCCTGCGGCGGCAGGCCGAGGGCGCGGCCTATGTCACCTCGGTCTGCACGGGGGCGCTGGTGCTGGGCGCGGCGGGGCTGCTGAAGGGCTACCGGGCGACGACGCACTGGAACGCGCTCTCGGCGTTGCCGCTGCTCGGCGCCGAAGTGGTGCGCGAGCGGGTCGTCGTGGACCGCAACCGGATGACGGGCGGCGGCGTGACGGCGGGGATCGACCTCGGCCTGACGGTGGTGGCGGAGATGTTCGGCCGGCCGGTGGCCGAGTTCGTGCAGCTGCGCCTCGAATACAATCCGCAGCCGCCGTTCGATGCCGGCTCGCCCGACACCGCGCCGGCCGAGGTTGTGGCCTCGACGCGGGCGCGGATGGAGGCGGCGCGGCTGAAGCGGATGGAGATCGCCGCGCGCATCGCCGAGCGGCAAGGCTGAGCGGCGGCGGCACGGGGGACGTCATGCCCGCACGAGCCCCCTTCGACCTGATCGTACGCGGCGGCCGGGTCGTCGACCCCGAAACGGGGTTCGACGCGGTCGCCGACGTCGGCGTCGCGGGCGGCAGGATCGCCGCGATCGGCGCGCTGGCGGGGGCGTCCGCAGGCGCATCGGAGATCGACGCGGCGGGGCGGATCGTCTGCCCCGGCTTCGTCGACCTCCACGCGCACGGGCAGACGATCGCCGCGGACCGGATGCAGGCCTTCGACGGCGTGACGACGACGCTCGAGCTCGAGGTCGGCGCGTTGCCGGTGGCCGAGTGGTACGACGCCCAGGCGGCCGGGGGCAGGACGCTGCATTATGGCGCCGCCGTATCGTGGATCTCGGCCCGCAAGGCGGTGATGGCCGGCCTGACGCCCGACCCGGCGCTGCACCCGATGGAGATGATGGGCCAGGGCGCGGCGGACGAGGGCGGCTGGTCGAGCCGCGCGGCCACGCCGGACGAGGTCGAGCGGATCGTCGCGCTGGTGCGGGAGGGATTGGCGGCGGGAGGCGTCGGCGTCGGCATCCCGCACGGTTATGCGCCGGGGGCGGGGGTGAAGGAGATGTCGCGCCTGTGCGATGTCGCGGCCGGGGCGGGCGTCCCGACCTTCACCCACATCCCCTGGATGTCGAACGTGGACCCGCAGAGCTCGGAGGAATCCTACCTGCGGATCATCGGCTATGCGGCGGCCACCGGCGCGCACATGCACATCTGTCACCTCAATTCGACGTCGTTGCAGGACATCGCCCGCTGCCGGGAGCTGCTGCTCGAGGCGCAGGCGATGGGCCTCGCCATCACGGTGGAGGCCTACCCGTACGGGACCGGGTCGACCGTCCTGTCGGCGGCCTTCTTCGCCGCGCCGGACTTCAGCGCGCGGACGGGAACCGACTATCGCAGCATCGGGTTGATCCGCACCGGACGGCAGCTCGCCGACCGCGCCGAGCTGATGGCGGCGCGGGAGGAGGAGCCCGGCGCGCTGATCGCCTGGCAGTTTCTCGACGTGGCGGACAACGCGGCGCACCGCGACCTCCTGGATCTCTCGGTACTCTTCCCCGGCGGCGCGATCGCTTCGGACGCGATGCCCTTCGTCGCCCCGGACGGCGCCATCTACCGCGATGCGGCGTGGCCGCTGCCCGAGGACTTGTCGGCCCATCCGCGATCGGCGGGGACGTTCACGCGGTTCCTGTCGCACTACTGCTTCGAGCGGCGCGCGGTGGATCTGCGCGAGGCGCTGGCCAAATGCACCATCATCCCCGCGGCGATCCTGGAGGGGGGTCTGCCACAGATGCGCCGCAAGGCGCGGCTGCAGGTCGGCTGCGACGCCGACGTCGTCGTCTTCGACCCCGAGACGCTCGCCGATCGCGCCACCTTCGCGGACATGACCGCCCCGTCGCGCGGGGTGGAGGCGCTGCTGGTCGGCGGGATCCCGGTGATCGCGGACGGGCGGCTCGACCCCGCGGCGCGGCCGGGGCGGGCGATGCGCCGGGAGGGCGCGGCGGGATGAGCGGGGGCGAGCCGGTTCCGATCGTGCTGGTGACCGGTGCCCTCGGCGCCGGCAAGACCACGCTGATCAACCGCTTCCTCGCCGGCGATCACGGGCGGGCGCTGGCTGCCGTCGTCAACGACTTCGGCGCGCTCGACATCGACGCGCGGCTGCTGGCGGGGGAGGGGCGGTCGGTCTACGGCTTGAAGAACGGCTGTATCTGTTGCTCGTTGCAGGGAGACCTGCTGCGCACCATCCGCCTCGTCCTGACCTCCCGGCCGTCGCTCGACGGGATCGTGATCGAGGCGAGCGGGGTGTCCGACCCGCGCGGCATCCTCGAGACGTTGCTGGACCCCGTTCTCGCCGCCGCGATCCGGGTCGACAGCATCGTCACCGTCGTCGACGCCGAGGCCCATGACGCGCACGATCCGCTGTGGCGGGCGCAGGTGCGGCTCGCCGACTTCATCGTCGTGTCCAAGGCCGAAGCCGCCCCGCCCGCGGGGGTCCAGCGCCTCGGCGAGCGGTTGGCCGCACTGGGCAAGCCGTTCGTCTTCGGCGGTGGACCGGGCGGGGCGATCGCGTTCGAGGTGCTGTTCGCCGGCCTCGCCCGCCGCCGCGAACCGGCCGGCGCCGGCGGACAGAACGAGCGCATCGGCCCGGACTTCGTCAGCTGCGAATGGGTGGGTTCCGCCCCGGTCGACATGGCGCGCTTCCAGGCCGCGATAGAGGCGATCGCCCCCGATCTGGTGCGGGCCAAGGGCTTCGTCGCGATCCGCGGCGAGGCGGGGGAAGGGGCAGGGGAAGGGACGGGAGAAGGGTTCGTCTTTCAGCTCGTCGGCCGGCGTGCCGGCCTGCACAAGGCGGCCGCCCCCGTCGTCGGCGTCGCGCTGGTGCTGATCGGCCGGGCGGGGGAGTTCGACCCCGCGGCGGCGTGCGCGGTGCTCGATCGCGAACTGGGCGGACAACGTGTCACTGTTCAAACTATGATTTGATGCGTGAAACGTGGTCTGCTTGAAGTAGGTTGCTCACGACGGCACGCGCCCGTCGACGCACGACGAGGCGGCAACCGAGGAGAGCACCGTGGCCACCATCGACAGCGGCCCCCTGCGGCTGAGGGCGATCCAGGAGTTCGGCGGTGCCGCCTTTCGCCCGGAGAAGCTGCTCCCGGACTTCGACCCGGCGATCTTCGACGAAGCCCCCGCCACGGGTAGCGCCGACTTCTACGTGCCGGACAAAGGCCGTTTCACCTCGTCGATCCACTCCTGGCTGTTCCGGCTGGGCGAGCGTCTCGTGCTGGTCGACACGTGCATGGGGCAGGGCAAGGACGATCCGCAGACCGCTCCGTTCATGCGCAACCTGGCGGCGGCCGGCGTCCGGCCCGAGGATATCGACCTCGTCGTCCTCACCCATCTGCACACCGACCACATGAAGTGGACGACGCGGCACGACGGCGAGCGGTTCGTGCCGACCTTCCCGAACGCGCGCTATGTGGCCGGCGCACGCGAATACGCGCACTGGCAACCGGGCGGCGCCGGCCTGTCGATGCACCCGGTGCAGGCCGAGATCCTCGCCGAATGCGTCGCCCCGCTGATGGCCCACGGCCGGCTCGACCTGATCGGCGACGACGACGAGATCGCGCCGGGGCTGCGGGCGATGCCGGTGCCCGGCCACACCGCGACGCAGCTCGCCCTGCACCTCGACAGTGGCGGCCGTGACTACGTCTTCGCCGCCGACAGCCTGCATCACCCGGTGCAGATCCACCGCCCGCATTGGGGCTGCTTCCTGTGCGAGGACCAGGTCGCGGCGCTCGACAGCCGGTTGCGCCTCCTGGACTTCGCGGCGGCGACGGGCGCCGTGCTGATGCCGTCCCACTTCGGCGGCGGCCATGCCGGACTGGTCCACCGTGACGGCGACGGCTTCGCGTTCGAGCCCGTCCGGATCGACGCGTCGGAGCCCGCCGCGGCACCCAGCCTCGCGAACTGACGTCACAACGGTGTTGCTCAATAACATTGGTATCAGCCAGCGAAATTTGAGTTGACGTTTGTCGACGTGCTGCCTAGCGTGTCGTCTCGTGGGAGGCAGTCTTTAATAAGATGAACAATAAGACGCCGCGCTGCTCCGGTCTCTCGTCCGGACTCTGGAGCAATGCTGCCGTAGTTTGACGTTGGACGGGACTCCGTCATCGGCCGGCGTGCGGCATTCGTGCGCGTTCATTCTTCCAAAGACTTGAAAACATTGCCGGCGGCCGCGCCGGCGCAAAGAAAAAGCGCGAGCGTACGCCATGTCCAGCTTCAGCACCTCTGATCCCCGGATCCCGGCGGCGAGCGACTGTGTGTTGCGGCCGATGCTGGAGGAGCGTGCGCGGCGCCATCCGGACCGCGTCTATGCGGTGTTCGCCGGGGGCGTGAGCTGGACGTATGCGCAGACCCTGCGTGAGACGCGCCGCGCCGCCGCCGGCCTCCAGGCACTGGGGCTGAAGCAGGGCGAAACGTTGCTGATGGCGCTGCCCAACGGGCCGGACGCGCTGCGCCTTTGGTTCGGCGCCAACTACCTCGGCGCGACGGCGGTGCACATCAATCCGGCATACCGGGGCGGTCTGCTGGAGAACGTGATCGAGAATTCCGGGGCGCGGCTCTTCGCGCTGCGGCCGGACCTCGTCCCGCATCTCGCCAACGTGCGGCAGTTCGAGCTGGAGACGCTCGTGATTTTCGGCGACACGGCCGAGGTCGCAACGGGGCTTGCGGTGGTGGACGGGGCGGCGATCGACGCCGCGGGCGATGCGCCGGCACCGCCGGAGCGCGAAATCCTGCCCTTCGATACGCAGTGCATCACCTACACGTCCGGCACGACGGGGCCCTCGAAGGGCGTCATGTGCTCGTATCTGCACCTGATGTCCTTCGGCGAGTCCGTCTATTTCATGACGGCGGAGGACCGCTACCTCGTCAATCTCCAGATGTACCACGTGTCCGGCGTGCTGCCGTGCATGCTGATGCTGCGCCTGGGCGGGTCCGTCGCCATCGTGGAGCGCTTCAGCACCAGCCGGTTCTGGCAGATCATCGCCGAGACGGAGGCGACCTTCGCGATCCTGCTCGGGGTGATGACGCGGTTCCTCCTGTCGCAGCCGGTCTGCGAGGACGAGACGCGGGGGCACCTGCGCCACATCATCCAGCAGCCGCTGGACGAGGACGTGCACGAGTTGCGCCGCCGCTTCGGCTTCGACGTCTACACCAGCTTCGGCATGACCGAGCTGTCCTTGCCGATCGTGTCCGAGGTGAACCCGGCGCGGGCGGGGACGTGCGGGTTCGCGCGGCCCGGGGTGGAGCTGCGCATCGTCGACGCGTGGGACTGCGAGGTGCCGACCGGCCAGCCCGGCGAGCTGCTGGTCCGGACCGATCGGCCATGGGCGATCACGCACGGCTACCTGAAGAACCCGGAGGCGACCGCCAAGGCCTGGCGCAACGGCTGGTTCCACACCGGCGACGTGTTCCGCAAGGACGAGGACGGGTACTACTATTTCCTGGACCGCCTGAAGGACACCATCCGGCGGCGCGGCGAAAACATCTCCTCCTTCGAGGTCGAAGCGGCGATCATGCTGCACCCGAAGGTGCGCGAGGCGGCCGCCGTCGCCGTCGAGAGCGAGCTGAGCGAGGACGAAGTCCTCGGCGTGGTCTCGCTGGTCGACGGGGCGACGCTGACGCCCGAGGAGCTGCTCGACTTCCTGCGCGACCGGCTCGCCTACTTCATGATCCCCCGCTACGTGCGGATCCTCCCCGATCTGCCGAAGACGCCCACCCAGAAGATCGAGAAGCACGTGTTGCGGGCGACCGGCCTGTCGCAAGGCGATGTCTGGGACCGCGAGGACGCCGGCGTTCAGGTCGTGCGCGCTTGACCGGTCGCCTCATCCCCGTTCGCATCGCAGGGAACCCGACGTGACCATCCACAAGCTCCTGATCGCCAACCGGGGTGAAATCGCCATCCGCATCGCGCGGGCGGCGGACGATCTCGGCATCGCCACCGTCGGCGTCGCGCCGCGGGACGACGCCGCGTGCCTGCATCTGCGCCGGGTCGACCATACCGTCACGCTCGAAGGGCGGGGGCCGGCGGCCTATCTCGACATCGCGCAGATGGTGCGCGTCGCGGTGGAGGAAGGCTGCGACGCGGTCCATCCGGGTTACGGCTTCCTCAGCGAGAGCGCCGCGTTCGCGAGCGCCTGCGAGGCGGCGGGCGTCGTCTTCGTCGGCCCGCGGCCCGAGACGCTGGCGACGTTCGGAGACAAGGTCCGCGCGCGCGAGGCCGCGGGCCGCCTCGACGTTCCGCTGCCGGAGGGATCGGCCGCCGGCATCACGCTGGACGGGGCGCGGGCGTTCATGGCGAGCCTGGGCGAGGGCGCGGCGGTGATGGTGAAGTCCGTCGCCGGCGGCGGCGGGCGCGGCATGCGCGTGGTGCGCTCGCCCGATGCGCTGGAGGCGGCCTATGCGGTCTGCCGGTCCGAGGCGCGCGCCTCCTTCGGCCGGGACGAGGTCTACCTGGAACGCTACATCGCGACGGCCCGTCACGTCGAAGTGCAGGTGATCGGGGACGGGCGCGGGCCGGTGGCGCACCTCTTCGACCGCGAATGCAGCTTGCAGCGACGCCACCAGAAGCTGATCGAGATCGCGCCGTGTCCGGCCCTGCCGATGGCGTTGCGACGCCGGATGATCGACGCCGCGCTGACGATGGCGCGCGCGGCCGACTATCGCAGCCTCGGCACGTTCGAGTTCCTGGTCGACGCGGATGCGCCGGGTGGCGGGGCCTTCTATTTCATGGAGGTGAACCCGCGGCTCCAGGTCGAGCATACCGTGACCGAAGAGGTGACGGGGGTCGACCTCGTGGCCGCGCAGCTGCGCATCGCAGGCGGGGCGAGCCTCGCCGATATCGGCTTCGACCCGGCGCACGAGGTCACGGTGCGGGGCTACGCGATCCAGGCGCGGATCAATGTCGAGCGGATGAACCCGGACGGGTCGGCGACGCCCTCCGGCGGGACGCTGACGGCGCTGGACCTGCCCACCGGGCCGGGCGTGCGCGTCGACACGCTGGGTTACACCGGCTACGCGACGAGCCCGTCCTACGATTCGTTGCTGGCGAAGGTGATCGCGGTGTCGGCGGCGCCGGACTTCGCGGCCGCCGTTGCCCGCCTGCGCCGCGCCCTGGACGAGACGCGCATCGCCGGCGTGGACACCAACCTGGGCTTCCTGCGGGCGCTGGCGGCCCATCCGGCGATGGACGACGTCGCCTTCCACACCCAGTTCGTCGAAGCGGCGATGCCGGCGCTCCTGTCGGCGGTGCCAGAGTGCGGTCGCCATGTCGCGGACACGCCGGCCGGCGAGGATGCCGCGTCCGCGGGGCGGGGGCGCCGTGCGGCTCCGGCCGGGCACATCGAGGTGGCCTCGCCGATGCCGGGGGCCGTCACCGAGGTCCTCGTCGCGGTGGGGGACATGGTGAGCGCCGGCCAGCAGCTGGCGATCGTCGAGGCGATGAAGATGCAGACGGCGGTCGCCGCGCCGGTGGCCGGCCGCGTCAGCGGGCTCGAGATCGCGGTCGGCGACATCCTGGAGCTGGCCGAGCCGCTGGTGTTCATCGACCCGGCGGAGGGCGCGGACGCCGGCGTCGCCGTGGAGGCCGAGGTCGATCTCGACGCGATCCGCCCGGAGCTGCGCGACGTGCTGGATCGGCACGCGGGGCTGCTCGACGACGCGCGTCCGGAGGCCGTCGCCAAGCGGCGGAAGATCGGCAAGCGCTCGATCCGCGAGAACCTCGCCGAACTCTTCGACGAGACGCGCTACGACGAATATGGCAGCCTGATGTTCGCCGCGCAGCGCACGCGCCGCTCCATCGAAGAGCTGATCCGCGTGAGCCCGGCGGACGGGATGCTCGCCGCGGTCGGCAGCGTCAACGCGGACCTGTTCGGCCCCGAGAAAAGCCGCTGCCTCGCCCTCGCGCACGACTATTCGGTCTTCGCCGGCACGCAGGGGTTCAACGCCCAGACCAAGAAGGACCGGATGCTCTCGCTGGCGGCCAAGTGGGAGACGCCGGTGCTGGTATGGGCCGAAGGCGGCGGCGGCCGGCCGGGCGACACGGACTATGCCCACCTCAGCGGCCTGTCCTCGCTCTCCTTCCGCCGGTTGGCGTCGCTCAACGGCAAGGTGCCGATCGTCGGCGTGGTGACCGGGCGCTGCTTTGCCGGCAACGCGGCGATGGCCGGCTGCTGCGACGTCATCATCGCGACGCCGGACGCCAGCATCGGCATGGCCGGGCCGGCGATGATCGAGGGCGGCGGCCTCGGCATCGTCACCCCGGACGAGGTGGGGCCGGTGCGCGTGCAGGCGGCCAACGGGGTCGTCGACCTGGTGGTGGCGGACGAGGCCGACGCGGTGCGCCAGGCGCGGCGCTACCTGTCCTATTTCCAGGGCGACCTCGAGACCTACGAGGCGGCCGACCAGCGGCGCCTGCGCCACGCGGTGCCGCAGGACCGCCGCCGCGCCTACGACCTGCGGGCGCTGCTCGAGGTGCTGGCCGACAGGGGCTCGGTGATGGAGCTGCGCCGCGACTTCGGCACGCCGCTCATCACGGCCCTTGTCCGGATCGAAGGCAAGGCCATCGGCGTCATCGGCAACGACTGCCGCTCGCTCGGCGGCGCCATCGACGCCGACGCCTCCGACAAGGCCGCGCGGTTCATGCAGCTGTGCGACGCGTTCGGCCTGCCGATCCTGTCGCTGTGCGATACGCCGGGCTTCATGGTCGGCCCCGAGGCGGAGAAGACGGCGCTGGTGCGCCACACCTCGCGCATGTTCGTCACCGGCGCGGGGCTGACGGTGCCGATGGTGATGGTCATCCTGCGCAAGGCCTACGGGCTGGGGGCGATGGCGATGGCCGGCGGCGGCATGCACGCGACGGACGCCACCTTCGCGTGGCCGACCGGCGAAATCAGCAGCATGGGCGTGGAGGGTGCGGTGCGCCTCGCCTACCGGGCCGAACTCGCCGCGGCGGCCGAGGGCGCCGAGCGCGACGCGCTGTTCGAGCGCAAGACCGCCGAGATCTACGAGAGCGGCAAGGCCCTGAACGTCGCCTCGACGATGGACATCGACGACGTCATCGACCCCGTCGACACGCGCCGGCGGATCATGGGCACCCTGCGGGCGGCGGGGCCGATAGGACCCGCGAGGGGCACGCGCAAGATCGACACCTGGTGACGTCGGGCGCGGCGTCGCGGCGACGGCCGGTGCCGCCGCCATCACGCTGCGGTCGCACTTTCAAACAATAAAGCAAGGAGGGAACATGAAACATCTGATCTGCCGCGTTGCCGCGGCCACGATGGTCGCCGCGACGATGTCCGCCCCGGCCATGGCGGACGAGCTGAAGTTCGCCATCGGCGTGCCGGCCAACTTCAAGATGGTCGACGCCATGCGTTACTTCGAGGAAACCATCCCGGAGCGCACCAATGGGGCGCTGACGACGCGTCTCTTCACCGGCTCGTCCCTGCTCAACTTCACCGAGACCTTCCCCGGCGTGCGCGACGGCATCGCCGACATGGGCTACGTCGTTCCCGTCTATCACCGGGCGGAGCTGAAGGAGTCGAGCCTGCTGGGCGATCTCGGCATGGTCGGCTCCAACATCGTGGTGATGGCGGGCGCGGCCAGCGAATACTGCCTGACCGACGCGGAGTGCCAGCAGGAATACCTCCGCGAGGGCCAGGTGATGCTGGGCTTCACCTCCACCGCGCCCTTCCGCCTGATCTCGAAGATGCCGATCGCCACGCTCGACGATCTGGAAGGCAAGCGGGTCCGAAGCTACGCCGCGTTCGGCCGCTGGGTCGAGAAGATGAACGGCGTGCAGGTCAACCTGCCGGCGGGCGACATCTACGAGGGCTTCTCGCAGGGGACGCTGGACGCCAACGTCCACCCCTACGAGGCGTTCGTGACGCTCAGCCTCAACGATGTCGCGGGCTATGTGACCGACATCAACCTCGGCGCGCTGTTCGTGAACGCGCTGTTCAACACCAACCTGGACCTGTGGCAGAGCTGGGACGAGGAAACCCGCCTCGCCGTGATGGACACCGCCGCCGAGGGCATCGGCCGCGCCGTCGCCGCGACCCTGGCCGAGGACATCGCCTTTGCCGAGAAGGGCCTCGTGGACCTCGAGGTCGAAGTCATCGAGCCGGAGCCGGCGATG